>NZ_JAHWLU010000108.1:0-16775 GCF_022134725.1 Buttiauxella sp. S19-1 | reverse complement strand
GATTAATACTTTCATTTTCATATTGCGCATGGAAAGCTGGTGTTTTATTAAATATACTATTCAGTAACTCTATGAATTTTATATAAACACTTGGCATATCCAATTCACTTGCTTTTTTGATAAACTCCATAAAACTGGTAAAATTATCAATAATTTCTAATGGGCATGAAGTTTGATAAACAACTTTCTTGTTGTCAGGCAGTAAAAATGATGACAAGTGTTTATATAAGTTTAGATCACAGTCTAAATAATATTCCTTCCAGGATGGCTGGCTTTCGCAATGACTGGAGTGTTTGTATTCTGGTTTTCTTAAAAAAACAGAACCTTTCTTCAAATGATGCAACTGATCCTGAGAGTCAACATAAGTACCCTTACCTTCTATAACAAGGACTAATGAGAAGTAAGGGAACGTTACATTGATATGTTTTTTTGTTTTTCCTTCTCTGTCAATATAACCACACCCAATCCAACTACCACTATTTCCAAGCGCTTTTGAATAGTTCACGGATGCCGTTGTTTTTGAAGAACTCTCAAGTGGTTCAATAAATGGGACTTTAATCTGATATTTATGTCTGTTTTCCATTTCTCATCTTTTCAACATATTGAATATAGAAAATTAACTTGTCCAATTACATTTATTTACGGCTTTCAAGCATTAGAATACTTTATATACTACGGGCTTTTATTCAACAAAAAAATATCACTCCTGGGTTTAAAGATATGCTCATTGGGACATTTCAATATACAGATCACACATTTAAAACTTTATCTAAAATTAAACGAATTCACCGCGCTTACCACCCCCTCTTGAGAAACCAATCATCCACATACTGTTCGCGGTACGAAAAGGGCATCTTTCAGATGTTAGAGTTACCTTCAGCATCTATGCTGGCGTTTTATTCACCTCATTCTCAATCATCGTTCACACCTTAACCGAACGGTACATAAACCAAAGATTAAACTTGACCGAATGAGGTTGAATCCCTATAGTAGCGCCCCGTTGCCCCCAGAAGTTGGCAACAAAAACAAAACGGTGAGGTGTCCGAGTGGCTGAAGGAGCACGCCTGGAAAGTGTGTATACGGCAACGTATCGAGGGTTCGAACCCCTCTCTCACCGCCATATTTAAAGAGAAAGTCTGAATTCACGTTCAGACTTTTTTTTCGTCTGTAGTTTGTGGTTTTGTCGGATAAAAAAACCCGAACCTAAGTTCGGGCTTTTACATGTTAGTCAGTGTTACCTTTGCTAAATCGCTCTCGTATCACCACAAAGAACACCGGTACGAAGAAGATAGCCAACAGGGTTGCGGATAGCATCCCTCCCATCACGCCGGTCCCAACCGCGTTCTGCGCACCACTACCGGCACCACGGCTAAGAACCAAAGGCATCACCCCTAAAATAAACGCTAATGATGTCATCAGGATTGGGCGTAAACGCATTCGCACTGCATCCAGCGTGGCTTCCATTAACCCTTTACCCTCTTTTTCCATCAAGTCTTTGGCGAATTCAACAATCAGTATCGCGTTCTTCGCTGATAGCCCAATCGTCGTCAGCAACCCGACCTGGAAATAGACGTCATTATTCATGCCGCGCATTGCCGCCGCTAACAGTGCCCCAAAAACGCCAAGTGGCACCACCAGCATCACCGAGAACGGTATCGACCAGCTTTCATAAAGTGCTGCGAGGCACAAGAACACCACCACCAAAGAGATAGCGTAGAGTGCAGGTGCCTGGTTTCCAGAAAGCCTTTCCTGATACGACATTCCGGTCCAGTCATAGCCGATACCGGACGGTAATTGAGATGCCAGTTGTTCCATCAGTATCATCGCGTCACCGGTACTTTTACCCGGAGCAGCCTCGCCTAATATTTCCATTGATGGCAAACCGTTATAACGCTCCAGACGTGGTGAACCGTACATCCAGTGAGATGAAGAGAATGCTGAAAGCGGTACCATTTGCCCGCTGCTACCGCGAACATAAAGGTTATTGATGTCCTTAGGCAGCATGCGGAAACGGGCATCAGCCTGCACATAAACCTTCTTCACACGGCCATGATCGATAAAATCGTTCACGTAAGTGCCGCCCAATGCACTAGCAATGGTCTGGTTGATATCCGTAATGCTTACACCGAGTGACTGTGCTTTTTCCTGGTCGATTTCCAGTTTGTACTGTGGAGTATCTTCCAGCCCATTCGCACGAACACGAGTGAGGATATCAGGATGTTTTGCCACCATGCCCATCAGTTGGTTACGCGATTCAGTCAGTTGCTGGTGCCCAAGGTTTGCCTGGTCAATCAGTTCAAAGTCAAAACCTGTGGCGGTACCCAGTTCCATGATGGCGGGTAAGTTAAACGGGAATATCATGCCATCACGAATTTTGCCGAACGCTTTGGTCGCACGTTCAACGATGGCGCCAACCGCATTCTCCTTGCCGGATCTTTCATCCCACGGTTTCAGGCTAATAAATGCAATCCCGGAGTTTTGCCCCTGCCCACTGAAGCTAAAACCGTTTACGGTAAATACCGATTCAACATTGGCTTTTTCGGTACCAAGATAATAGTCAGTAATCTGATCGAGCACTTTCTGCGTTCTTTCCTGGGTTGCCCCCGCAGGTAATTGCACCATCGTCATAAACACGCCCTGATCCTCCTCGGGCAAGAATGAGGTCGGCAAGCGCAGAAACAGAAACGCCATACCGGCAACAATAATCAGATACAGCAGCAGATAGCGCCCAGTATTACGCAAAATGTTGCTGACACTGTTGGTGTAGTGATTGGTGCTGTGATTAAACTTTTCGTTAAACCAGCCAAAAAAGCCCGTTTTGTGATGCGTTTCGGCAGTAACCGGTTTTAGCAATGTGGCACACAATGCCGGAGTAAGGATCAGTGCCACCAGTACCGACAGCGCCATGGCTGAAACGATGGTAATCGAGAACTGGCGATAAATAGCGCCGGTCGAACCGCCAAAGAAAGCCATCGGAATAAAGACCGCCGACAATACCATCGCGATCCCGACCAGCGCCCCTTGAATCTGGCTCATCGACTTCTTAGTGGCTTCTTTTGGCGAGAGATGCTCTTCAACCATCACGCGTTCGACGTTTTCCACCACCACAATCGCATCATCTACCAACAGGCCGATCGCCAGCACCATACCAAACATGGTGAGCGTGTTTATCGAGTAGCCAAACGCGGATAAAACTGCAAATGTCCCCAGTAACACCACCGGTACTGCAATCGTTGGGATTAAGGTCGCACGGAAGTTTTGCAGGAACAAATACATCACCAGGAATACCAGGATGATGGCTTCGAACAACGTTTTCACCACTTCATGAATGGAGATTTTCACAAACGGTGTAGTGTCGTACGGGTAAACCACTTTCATCCCTTGCGGGAAAAAAGGTTGTAGCGAGACCAATTTCGCTTTGATCCCTTCAGCGGTATCCAGCGCATTTGCACCTGTCGCCAGCTTAATACCCAAACCAGCAGCGGCCTGCCCATTAATTTTCGCCACTGTGTTGTAGTTTTCCCCCCCTAGCTCAATACGGGCGACATCACTTAAATGCACCACCGAGCCATCCGGATTCACTTTCAGCGTCACTTTGCCGAACTGTTCCGGGTCACGCAGACGCGTCTGGGCAATAATCGAGGCGTTAAGCTGCTGGTTTTTCACTGCAGGCGTGCCACCGAGTTGCCCCGCAGCAACCTGGTCGTTCTGCAGTTTTAACTGATTCACCACATCGCCCGGGTTGAGCTGGTATTTGTTCAACGCCCCCGTATCCAGCCAGATACGCATCGCATACTGCGCACCAAACAACTGCACATCGCCAACCCCGTTGGTCCGGCTGATAGCATCTTTGAGATTCGACGCCACATAATCGGAAATGTCATCCTGGGTCAGGCTTGGGTTGTCAGAGATAAAGCCCGCCACCAGTAAAAAGCTGCTGGAGGACTTTTCAACGCTAATGCCCTGCTGCTGCACTTCTTGCGGTAATAACGGCATCGCCAGTTGCAGTTTATTTTGCACCTGAACCTGGGCAATATCCGGGCTGGTGCCTGATTTAAAGGTCAAGGTGATCGTCACGCCACCAGCGGAGTCACTGGTAGAAGACATGTACATCAGGTTATCGATACCGTTCATATTCTGTTCGATAACCTGCGTCACTGTGTCCTGCACCGTTTGCGCATCCGCACCCGGATAGGTTGCCGTTACCGCAACCGCCGGAGGTGCAATCGTCGGATACTGCGCGACCGGGAGTTGTAATATCGCAAGCGCGCCAGCAATCATCAAAATGATCGCCAGCACCCAGGCAAATATTGGTCGTTCAATAAAAAAATTAGCCATTTTCCAGAACCTTAGCGTGTTTGGGTAGCAGCGCTATCCTGTACCACCTGTACAGCAACACCGGGACGAACGCGTTGAAGCCCACTAACGATGATTTTCTCACCAGGCTTAATGCCTTTTGTCACCAGCCATTGATCTCCAATCGCCTGAGGTGCGGTCACTTCGCGGACTTCTGCTTTGTTATTCTGATCAACCACCATCACGGTGGCGTCACCGCGAGGATTACGCGTCACACCTTGTTGCGGCACTAAAATCGCGTCCGGCTTAATGCCTTCGTCAATTTTTGCGCGCACATACATACCCGGCAGTAACTGGTGCTGCGGATTCGGGAATACGGCACGTAAAGTAATGGAACCGGTGGTTTGATCGACCGTCACATCAGAAAACTCCAGCTCGCCGTTTATCGGGTAAAGCTGGCCATCTTCCATCAGCAGTTGCACCGCAGTTTTTCCATTAGCTTTCTGCAGGCTACCCTGCTCAACCGACTGCTTTAACTGCATAAAGTCATTGCTGGATTGCGTGACATCGACATAAATCGGGTCAAGCTGTTGAACCGTTGCCAATGAAGAAGCCTGACCATTAGTGACCAGCGCCCCTTCGGTGACATTCGACTTACCAATGCGCCCGTCGATAGGAGAAGAAACTTTGGTATAGGCGAGATTAATCCGCGCATTTTCTACATCCGCTTGCGCCGCTTTCACTTCTGCATCAGCTTGCTGAGCGGTTGCGACTGCCTGATCGTATTCCTGTTTGCTGATGTAATTGGTGCCAAGCAATGGCACATAACGTTTCACCGTCAGATGCGCAATATTCGCAGCGGCTTTTGCTTTAGCGAGCGCCCCTTGCGCACTGTTCCATGCAGCCTGGTAAGGAGCAGGATCAATCTGGTAGAGAGAGTTTCCCGCAACAATATCGCTGCCTTCGACAAAATTGCGCTTCAGGATGATGCCACTGACTTGCGGACGAACTTCCGCCACGCGGAACGCGTCAGTACGCCCAGGAAGTTCAGTCGTCACCGCCAACGGAGCCGCTTTAGCGATATAGACATTGACCTGCGGCGCAGGCAATGCAGCCTTTTCGTCGCCTTTATCATTACAACCCGCCAGAATTCCCGCTGCGACCAGAAGTACCGAAGGCAGGATGATGAACTTGCCATATTTCTTCATTACGATTCCTTAAAGCATGATTCTTGAAGTAAAAACTTGCAGTCCGGGGGCAAAGAAAAGCGCCCCTGACAATGAAATCCTGTTATTTCGCCTTACCAAAACGGCGACTTATCACGACGAAAAATACCGGGACAAAAAAGATCGCCAGCAGCGTGGCAGAAACCATGCCGCCCATCACGCCAGTGCCCACGGCATTTTGCGCACCACTTCCCGCGCCATCGCTGATAACCAGCGGCATCACGCCCAGCATAAAGGCCAGCGAAGTCATCAGAATGGGGCGCAGGCGCATGCGTACCGCATCGAGCGTGGCTTCAATTAACCCTTTGCCTTCTTTGTCCATCAGGTCTTTGGCAAACTCGACGATAAGAATCGCGTTCTTCGCCGACAGCCCGATAGTGGTCAGTAACCCAACCTGGAAGTAGACGTCATTGTTCAAACCACGCAGCGCGGCGGCCAGCAGTGCACCGACCACACCAAGCGGTACAACCAGCATGACTGAGAAAGGGATCGACCAGCTTTCATAGAGTGCAGCGAGGCACAAGAAGACGACTAATAATGAGATGGCGTACAACGCCGGAGCCTGGTTGCCAGATAGACGTTCTTGATAAGACATTCCCGTCCAGTCAAAACCGATTCCAGTGGGGAGTTTCGCCGCAAGATCTTCCATTAGCAGCATCGCTTCACCAGTACTTTTACCCGGTGTGGCTTCACCGAGAATTTCCATAGAAGGCAGACCGTTGTAACGTTCGAGGCGTGGAGAACCATAAATCCAGTGCGCGCTGGCAAATGAAGAGAATGGCACCATTTGCCCACTGCTCCCACGCACGAACCAACTGTTAATGTCCTGCGGTAACATGCGGTTCTCCGCACGCCCTTGCAGGTAAACTTTCTTCACTCGCCCGCTATCAATAAAGTCATTAACGTAGGTACTGCCGAGGCCGGTAGCGATCGTCTGGTTAATATCGGAAATGCTCACCCCCAGCGACTGGGCTTTCTCCTGATCGACTTCCAGCTTAAATTGCGGGGTATCTTCCAGCCCGTTCGGGCGAATACGAACCAGCATATCCGGACGTTTTGCGATAGATGCCAGCAACTGGTTTCGCGCCTCGGTCAGCGCTTTATGCCCAAGGCTCGCCTGGTCGATTAACTCAAAGTCAAAACCGGTGGCGGTTCCCAGCTCGGTAATCGCAGGTAGGTTGAAGGCGAAAACCATGCCATCGTGGATTTTGCTAAATTCACGAGTGGCACGCCCGACAATCGCCCCCACTTCATTCTCTTTGCCAGGGCGTTTATCCCAGTCTTTCAGGCGCACAAAAGCCAGACCATTGTTCTGACCTTTACCGCTGAAACTAAAGCCGTTAACGGTAAATACCGAATCAACGTTTGCGGATTCTTTGGTCAGATAGTATTGGGTTATCTGATCCATGATTTTTTCGGTTCTGGCTTGTGTTGCCCCGGCAGGCAACGTCACCATAGTCAGGAACACCCCCTGGTCTTCTTCGGGTAAAAATGACGTAGGTAAGCGCATGAACAATACCGCCATTCCGACTACAATCAGGACATAAAGCAGCATGTAGCGCCCGGTGCGGCGCAAGATCAGCTTTACGCTGTCGGTATAATGATTGGTGCTTTGTTCAAAGCGAGCGTTAAACCAGCCGAAGAACCCAGTGGTTTTACCATGACTGCCTTTAGCAACCGGTTTGAGCAAGGTGGCACACAGGGCCGGTGTCAGAATTAGCGCGACTAAAACCGAAAGCGCCATCGCCGAGACAATTGTTATCGAGAACTGGCGATAGATAACGCCTGTAGAGCCGCCGAAAAAGGCCATTGGGATAAATACTGCCGACAGCACCATGGCAATCCCCACCAGCGCGCCCTGTATTTGCCCCATTGATTTTTGTGTCGCTTCTTTCGGTGAAAGCCCCTCTTCCACCATCACGCGTTCGACGTTTTCTACCACCACAATGGCATCATCCACCAACAAGCCTATCGCCAGCACCATGCCAAACATCGTCAGTGTGTTTATCGAATAACCAAACGCGGCCAGAATGGAAAAGGTCCCCAACAACACCACCGGCACGGCAATAGTCGGGATAAGCGTAGCGCGGAAGTTCTGTAAAAACAGATACATTACCAGGAACACCAGCAAGATAGCTTCGAGCAGAGTTTTGAACACTTCGCGAATGGAGATTTTGACGAATGGCGTGGTGTCGTAGGTATAGACAACGTTCAAACCGTGTGGGAAGTAACTTTGAAGTTTAGCCATTTGCGTCTGCACCGCTTTGGCGGTATCCAGCGCGTTAGCGCCAGTGGCTAATTTAATCCCCAGACCGGCGGCAGGTTTGCCATTGTAGCGGGCGATCACGTTATAGTTTTCGCCGCCTAGTTCAATCCGCCCGACATCGTGCAGTTCAACCCTGGCACCATTCGGCTGCACTTTAAGTAAAATGTGGCCAAACTGTTCCGGATCGCGCAGACGGGTTTGGGCAATAATAGAAGCATTGAGTTGTTGGTCTGCAATGGCGGGCGTTCCGCCAAGTTGCCCGGCAGCAACCTGTGCATTCTGAGTTCTAATCTGGTTAATCACATCTAGCGTGGTTAACTGGTATTTATTCAACTGATTAGGATCGAGCCAGATCCGCATCGCATACTGCGCACCAAAAAGCTGCACATCGCCAACCCCTGCGGTACGGCTGATCGGGTCTTTGATATTAGAAGAAATATAGTCGGCAATATCGTCCTGACTCATGCTGCCATCTTGTGAGATAAACCCAGCCACCATCAGGAAACTGCTGGAGGATTTTTTAACACTGATCCCCTGTTGCTGGACTTCCTGTGGCAACAAAGGCATGGCGAGCTGAAGTTTATTTTGTACCTGTACCTGAGCGATATCCGGATCGGTACCTGACTTAAAGGTCAGGCTCACCGTCACGCTACCCGAGGCATCGCTGGTTGAGGACATGTACATCAGGTTATCCAGGCCGTTCATGTTCTGTTCGATAACCTGGGTCACTGTATCCTGAACGGTACTGGCGTCCGCCCCCGGATAGGTTGCATTAATGGCAACAGCTGGAGGGGCGATTGTCGGGTACTGCGCCACTGGCAAATTAATGATGGACAGCACGCCAGCCAGCATCAAAATGATCGCCAACACCCAGGCAAATATGGGGCGCTCGATAAAAAACTTCGCCATGTGAAGAGTTCTCTGTTAAAGGTCTAATTCTGTGACGGATATAGTGACCGGAAGCTTAACAGAGGCTATTAAGATTAATGATTCATGCGTGTATGTATAAACTTATATTCCTGGACTGGACTTCGAAAAAATTAAAGCACACAATAATTTCGCTTTTTACCTGAATCTCTACTAATAGAAAAACAAATCGTTAAACATGTTAATTCTTGTAACTAATATCCACAAAGAGTTAATTTATCATGGCAAGAAAAACAAAATCAGAAGCGTTAAAAACACGTCAACATTTAATTGATGTCGCGATCACACTATTTGCTAAAAAAGGCGTTTCGACAACAACACTGGCAGACATTGCTGATGCGGCTGGCATGACGCGTGGCGCGATTTACTGGCACTTTGACAGCAAAGTGTCACTGTTTAATGAAATCTGGAATCTTCAATCCAGTTTTGCACTGGAAATAAGACGTAAACTCAAAACACAAACTCATGACAACGATTTACAATTATTCCGTGAAATCATCATTGAAACATTAAAATTCATTTCAACCGATCATCGCCAGCGTGAGTTACTACAAATTCTTTACCATTCGTGCGAATTTAATGGGGAGATGTATTCCGAGCGGGAAATAAGGGAGCGTATTTGGTTTAATCGGGAAAGAATGAAAAAGTTATTGCGCAATTGTATATCAAAAGGGTTAATTCCTGTTAATACCAATATAGAACTCATGATTACCATTATTCACGGTTATCTCAGTGGTATTGTCAAAAACTGGCTGATGCGACCGGAGAATCTTAATCTTAATGAACAAGCCCCAGAAATCGCCGACAACCTGTTGGTGATGCTGAGAAAATCTGCCTGAATGGGTGATAAAAAGGTGATAACTGTTGGATGACGCTACGCTTATCCAACCTACGTTTTGTAGGGTGGATAAGCGTAGCGTCATCCAACAACAGAAAGTCTTACAAATCCTTGAACGACCCTAACCGATAGCCGCGTTCCGCTATCGCATATTTAAGTGAAGCAGAAGTTAATACATCCAGTTCAGCCAGACGTGGGTAGCAATATTTGCTGGCCAGAATAGTGTTATCGATAAATGAAGGGTGGCACATCACTTCAAGCGACAGCTCACCGCGCGCCATAGCCCGATCGAGGGTGTCGAGAAATAGCATTTCGGATATCGAGTCACCATAAAAACCACTGTCAAAGCCCTGAGTGGTTTTTACACCCAGCGGCTCCAGCCCATCGGCTTTAGCGGCATCATAGTCAAAGCGCAGCGGAATGCCTTTCGCCTTCGCGAATGCTTCAACAATTGGGTAGATTTGCGGAATCATATGCACATGATGATGGCTATCGATATGCGCAGGTTTGCGGCCAAATAACTCGACGAATTTCGCAAACTGGCAAGCCAGTTCATGTTCAATTTCCGCCAGCGGCAACGTGCCTTCCTCAGCGCGTTGCCAAATCCATTTGCCCAATTCACCCTTCTCATCCACCAGCCCCGGCATGGCAGACAGCGGACGGCCTAAAGTCAGCACAAAGTGCATACCAATCGCCAGACCAGGATGTTTTGCGCTTAGCGCAACGGCGTGTTCAATCCCCTGGCCGTTAACCATCGCGGTGGTCGACGTCACCACGCCATTGGTGAAAGCATCGATAATTCCGTAATTTTGCGCTTTACACAGCCCAAAATCGTCCGCGTTAACAATTAATAACTTATCCATTGTCGCCTCGGTAAGCTGCCTTCCCCATTCAGGGAAGGCCTCCGGTTATTTAAGTGCAGCAATTGCCTGCGCAAAGTTTGGCAGATTTGCTTCGTGCGCAAGCAACAGGTCGCGGGCAATTTTCTCTGCGTCTTTATCTGAGTGGATAAGCGGGCTTAAATTCAGTGCCAGCAGCACGTCGTTAAAGTTACCGCTAAGTGCCGCTTCGCTTGCTGCGACTTCAAAGCCTTTGATGGTGTAAATCAGACCCAGCACTTTCTCATCAAAATGCGTGATGCGTGGAGTGGGTGTTGCGCCATCGCGACCGATAGTGCAGGTCATTTCTACCGCCCAGTCAGCCGGAATATTATCCACATGACCGTGATGCGGTACGTTGACGTAATGCTCACTTTGCTTGTCGTTGTAAATGTCGCTAATCACTTCGCAAGCGGCGTCAGAGTAGTAAGCCCCACCGCGCAATTCCAGCTCTTTTGGCTTCACATTCAGAGCCGGATCTTTGTACAGTTCGAACAGTTGTTTCTCGACTTTCTGGACGACAGTAGCGCGCGCGCCGCCTTTATAGAACTCGCCCATTTCGATAGCCAGCATCTCTTTTTGCTTGAAGTAGTAGAGCAAATAAGAGCACGGAAGCAGACGCAGAGAACGAATCAGACCTTCACTGAATGGCAGATCAAAGATATTTTTCACCGAACCTGCGGTAAGCGTACCTGACGCCACACCATCAAGCAGTTCATCAAAGCGAGAAGTGCCATTAACGATGACATCTTTGATGAACACCATGTGGTTCAGACCGAACAAGTCGATATTCAATTCATCGGTTGGCGCGAGTTTTAACACATCTTTAATGAACATCTTCATGCCCACCGGAATGTTACACACGCCAATGAATTTCTTGAAATCTGTGTGGCGATAAACCGCTTCAGTCACCATACCGGCTGGGTTGGTGAAGTTAATCACCCAGGCATCCGGACAAATTTCTTTCACATCATTAATGATGTCGAAAATGACCGGAATAGTACGCAGGCCTTTAAACAGACCACCGGCACCGTTAGTTTCCTGGCCCAAATAGCCATAACTTAGCGGGATGCGCTCATCCAGTTCACGGGCTTTCAATTGGCCAACACGCAATTGGGTAGTGACAAAGTCGGCGTCTACTAGCGCTTCACGGCGGTCGAGCGTTTTATACAGCGCAATCGGCACAGCAGCGCGTTCAATCATACGCAAGCAAAGATCAAAGATAATATCTTGTTTCTCTTTACCAGCTTCAACATCGACCAGCCATAATTCAGTAATCGGCAATTCTTCGTAACGTTTAATAAAACCTTCGAGTAATTCAGGGGTATAGCTGCTACCACCACCGATTGTAACGACTTTCAATTTTTTACTCATGAGGACTCCGGTACAAGTTTATTGCACTGTAAATTAAGACAGCGATATAGATGTATTATTGAGGGTTATATCCGACGATTGTCATATTGGATATAGTTATCAACCCTCACTAATACATTCACAGGTTATTAATATAATCACTTAATGCTGTATAACTGCTTCCGATAATGCTGAGGTGTAAACGACGTTAACTTTTTAAAGTTTTTGATAAACATACTGGCACTACTATAACCTGACTCGAAAGCAATATCGGTGACGGAATAGTTGGTAATCTCCAGTTGCTTCTTGGCAAAATTAATTCTTATCTCATTGATGATCTGCATCGGCGTTTTGCCGTAATGGCGTTGCGTGGCACGGGTTAGATATTCTTGCGACTTACCGGCCAACTCCACCATATTAACTAATGCTTTATCACCAAACATTGACTTACCGTGCATCTGCTCGACAGTGTTTTTCAACCAGACAGGAATATCCCCCCCTGACTCTGATTCTTTGTGATGGCGCAGACGATTAACAATATAAAACGTCACCATTTCCAGAAACTCATTAAACTCACCTTGTCGGAAGTTTAATGATGCCGTAACAGATTCGATATAAGTCAGAAATTCATTCTTAATCTGATAAACCTGTGAGGCAATAAAATAAGCTGGAAATAACGGTAAATAGTGCTGTTCAAAAAAAGCTTTGCTGATACCGACATTCAGGATTCGCGTCGCACCAAAATCATAAAAGCTTTGATGGTAAGAACCGAGTGGAATAAAAACAAAACTTCCTCTTTCCAGCAGCACGCGTTTACCGTTGATTTCCTGGTAATAACGCCCTGTCAGCACTACCGTAAATTCGTAGTAATCATGCTGGTGCAGCCCGGAGACACTTTCAACTTTGTTGTGGATGAACATGTGGAAATGTTGACCATCAAAAAGTTGGCTCTCACGTGCCGTGTTGATTTCCATACTGATTACCGGTGGCTGCATAAGGGACTCCAACTTATTTTATTTTTTCGTGAAGCTCAATAAGTTCTGTCACCAACTCACGTGCCAGCATCGAGGTCATCAGGTGGTCCTGCGCATGAACCAGTACAAGACTCACTTTGGTTTTGCCTTCGCCCTGGTCACCTTCAATCAGTTTGGTTTGCACCAGGTGGGCTTCGTTCAGTGCTTCACGAGACTGCCCCATCAACTCCCAGGCTTTTTCGAAATCGCCCGTTTTAGCGATTTTCAGTGCTGCATACGCCAGGCTTCGCGCCTGACCGGAATTGATGATTAAGCCCATCACCACTTCTTCAAGATCGTTAGTATCGACTTCGTTATCTACTGCGTTATCTAAGTTAAACATCAAAATCTCTCCCGGTACTTTTAAAGTGGTTGGGGACGCAGGGGCCATCCCCAACCAAAACTATTCAGAATTTAAGATTAGAATTTCAGTGCGTTAGCAATATCTTCTTCGCTTTCTTCTTCTTCAATCACCGCCTGCGCTTTGTTCGACAGGATAACGAATGGCATGTAGACACATGTCGCGACACCCAGGTTAAACAGAGCCACTAACAGTGCTGCGATACTACCGTTACTGTTGAAGAAGGCACCCAAACCGGTAGGCATGGTCCACGGAGCCAGGTTAGTGACCGGTGGAATGATTCCCAGTGAGTAAGCCGCAAGTGTAATTGCTGCCAGAATCGGCTGAACCAGGACAAACGGGATAAACATAACCGGGTTCATGATGATTGGCAGACCGAACAGAATAGGTTCGTTAATCTGGAAGATGCCTGATGGCAGTGCCAGTTTCGCTACCTGACGGTGATCTGCACGGCGCGAAACCATGAAGATGGCGATAATCAGACCCAGTGTCGCACCAGAACCACCCAACAGGATGTAGGAGTCGAGCATTGGTTTGGCCCAGAAGTGGAACTGTTTGCCAGCATCAATCGCAGCCTGTACAGAACCGTACTGGTTGTAGAGAGCGATGTTTTCCAGCGCCCACGGAGTCATGATTCCGTTGTCCAGCGCGGTCAGCGCCAGTGAACCATGCACACCGAAGAACCACAGCAGGGAGTTGAAGATAACGTACGCCCAGCCCACTACCGCACCCATCGACGCCAGCGGCGTAGAGATGGAATCCATAATGATCTGGTGGAAGTTGCTACCGTGATTGGCCAGCAGCCAGGAAATAATCCCGAAAATAGACAGGATCAGGAAACCTGGAATTAATGCTGAGAATGACCTCGATACCGAAGTCGGTACGCTATCAGGCAAAGTAATAACCCAATTGCGGCGGATAACAAAAGTAAATAGCTCCGCGACGACCAGGCCAATAACAATACCGGAAATAATATTCTGACCACCTAACCAGTTAGCCCCTACCGCATAAGCTTCGCCTACGCTATATGGAGTCACAGTCATAAATGCCGCTACGGATAATAAACCGGCTGCAAGTGGATCAACTTTACGTTCTTCAGCAAGTGCCATACCAATGAAAAAAGGAGCCATTAGCGACATAATACCTAACGTACCGTTATATACGTTGCCGCCAATGGCTTTTAACCCATTAAGGGTTTCAATGGTCGAGGGGTCTAAACGAATACCTAAGGAATAGAAAAAGGAACCGGCACCAAAACTCAGAAAGACGTTATTGATTAATACAAACATGGCCCCGGCAAGGGTCAATGGCATTAATTTGATGAAACCATTTTTAATTGCGTTGACGTGCGGTTGCTTCCCAATTTTCACTGCGAAAGGAAGCAATATCTTTTCAAGTGAATCAATGACTTTACTCATTTGGAATTTCCTTTATTGCCGCAAGTTTCTTGCGGCCAGGTTGTGTAAGGTCGTTCTTTGACGGAAAAATAAAACAAAAGGTAAAAAATTAACTATTAGCAGCTGCTTTCTTGATTGATGCGACGGCTGCTTTCAGCACGCCTAATCCATCAATTTTGCCGTACATTGCCGAATCAATAACTTCGACAGTTTTACCAGGTAATACTTTTTGAATTTCTGGAAGCATATAAGCGATTTGTGGTCCAAGTAATACCAAATCTGCATCCTTGCCTTTTTCCGCCGCCAGAGTTTCAGGCCAGGCTTCAATAACAACGGGTACTTCGTACTTCTCTGCCTGCGCCTTCATTTTTGATACCAGTAATGAAGTGGACATTCCAGCAGAACAAAATAGGTAGATACGTTTTTTAGTCATAATAGTTTCCTCACGTTGCAATGGCCTGCATGTCGGATATCAGCACACCCCACACCTGCAAAAGCAAATCATCATTGGTAAGTTCTGATTGTGTCTGGTTGTAAGGAGTATACGGCAACATTCTGGCGGGGAATAATTTTGAGGAGCCTATAATTGTCTCTCCTTGACCATCCATTTTGATACCCTTCACATTTTGGGCAAATAATTCGCGCAAAGAAAAAAGCCCAAACAGAGTTTGGGCTTTACGAATCTATCACACCAGAAATCAGTCGTAGGCATTCAACGTGCGCTGGCAAAGGGCTGAGCGCACACAATCTTGTTTGCCAAATCGGACGACACCGATCATTTCATCTTCTTCAAAACGTGCCAACGCATCACTCAGGCCGGACTGAACACCACGTGGTAAATCACATTGCGTGATATCGCCATTGACGATCACCGTCACGTTTTCCCCAAGGCGCGTTAAGAACATCTTCATTTGCGCTGCGGTGACGTTCTGCGCCTCATCCAGAATAACCACCGCATTTTCGAAGGTACGTCCGCGCATATAGGCGAACGGCGCGATTTCTACTTTACCGATTTCGGGACGCAGACAGTACTGCATGAAAGACGACCCTAAACGTCGCACCAGGATGTCATACACCGGGCGGAAATAAGGAGCGAATTTTTCCGAAATATCCCCGGGTAAGAAGCCGAGATCTTCGTCAGCTTGCAGGACCGGGCGGGTAACAATAATCCTGTCGACATCCTTATGTATCAGGGCCTCAGCGGCTTTTGCCGCACTGATATACGTCTTGCCGCATCCCGCTTCGCCGGTGGCGAATATCAGCTGTTTTTTCTCGATGGCATTAAGATAGTGCTGTTGAGCCTCATTTCGCGCCGCTATTGGTGAATTATCACGGCAATCCCTGGCCATGCCGATAGATTCAACGCCGCTCATCTGCACAAGCGATGTGACCGATTCCTCTTCGCGTTGTTTGTGGCTACGCGAATCCCGTCTCAGCACACGTTTTGCTTCACGACGAGCTTTGATCACTGCTTTCTGTCTTCCCATGGATGGCACCTTACAGTTGGTTTCATTTCCCGCGTCACTTTCAGTCACGCGATTATGCTTACTAACGGATGAGGTTTGGCTTCCTTTTAAGCCATGAACTGCCGGTTGAGAGGATGCACCAGTTAGACGAAATACGCCGCTTAGCGCATCGTTGACACTTTGAGTTGTTAAGGAGTTTGGGTTTTTAGCGGTGAAGACAGCGAAGCCGGAGGAGAAGCCTCCGCGCTGGATGGTGCGGGTAAGATGTCTCGTTAATCGTCCAGTACAGGACCCTACCATGCGCTGTCTCCATTGTGATTAAAATTCACAGCCGGGAACTACCGCTCGTGCTTTAAGTACATCAAATTTTATCTTAAATGCAACACTTATTTTACTTTAATTCAACATTAGCGTTTCGTCATGCGCTGAGTCAATTTATGCCACAGAAATATTACACTTTTATATCAGCCGCATAGTCATAGGAAATGGGGATGAATAGCTGGTGTGTGAATTGTTAGCAAATGAAACATTAGCAGGAGAAGGAATTGCCCTCTTGCAAGATAGCTGTCTCTTAGACACAACTCTCCCTGGCAATCTTGTCAGGGTGAGATCTGTAAGCCTCGCTGATTTTCCGTTCACCCGTGTGTTCAGTTATCTCTTTAATTCCCGCAAACGGTGAACGTATCAAGGGGTTAACGCCAACCCCTTGATAATCCAGGCGCCCGGCAAATCAATCGCCGCTAAAGCGGTAAAC
>NZ_JAHWLU010000107.1:0-16870 GCF_022134725.1 Buttiauxella sp. S19-1 | reverse complement strand
GTGTATAGCATTTAATTTAGATTATACAGTTATACCAGCTGTAGATGGACGTAAATTAAGTGAAGATGATCTGAGTAAGCTAATAGATCCTGAAAAATCTAAAGGAATGACACGCGGAGAGATAGGCTGTTCATTAAGTCATTATAATATATACAAAAAAATAGTTGATGACAATATTGAGTACGCCTTAATTCTTGAAGATGATGCTCAGCTAGAACCCAATCTAGCTAAAGCACTTGAGTTAGTAGAAAAAAATGTTTCGGATACTCCTACCATCATATTACTTGGCCCCATAAATAAACATGCGACACGCAACAGTCAGCGGTTATCTGATGATTTTAAATTAGTAAACGTTATGGAAGCAGCACTTTCTCATGGTTATTTTATTAATAAATCAGCAGCCAAGAAATTGATAAGTTTCTTATACCCTATATGGCTTGAAGCAGATCGTTGGGTATTCTTTAGAGATTATAATATTATTAACGTAAAAGCATTAACCCCGCCTTCAATCACCCTCTCAACGCTGAGTAACACTTCCACTATTTGGCCTACAGAGAAGGAGTTGCAGCAGAGGGAAGACATTGAGAATGAACGCTCTTTAACGTTAAAAAAAATAAAGCGCGAGAGGAAAATGATGATGAAAATACGCCTTTTCTTTTGGCGAAACATTACCAGAAAGCTTGTCGGGGTAACCAGCAATGATTAATAAAATTCATTTCACTCAGACTGCAATAAATAAGTATTTATTCATATCTGTTGTTGTTTTATTGTCATTAGTATTGCCAACTGCTTTTCTCCATGAGAAAACAGGACGTGTTATATTTTACTATTGCAGCTATTTATCCATCCTTGGAATTATTGTCAATTATAAAAAAATTGCCTGTGTCATTTCCAATGCAAAAATAGCTCTGCCTTTTTTATTACTTGGTATAGTCTTTGCCCTGTGGTCAACTATTTCGCATTTTCAACTTCAGGAAAATGAAAGTAAAGAATTACTGTTTACGCCAGGTAAGAGAATGTTTCTTTCATCAATGATTGCACTTTATGTCATCGCAATGTTTAAAAGTGAAATTATTGATAATGCTCTTCTGAAAAAATTATTTCTCTTTTCATTTTCTTGTGCATTTATTTCAGCGTCGTTCTCTGGGATCATACAAAGTGTATTATCACCCGATCGAATTCTTCTTGGTATCAATAGAGCCACCCTCACAGCCTATGCCTATAGTGCATTATCCATTGCACTAATCTGTATTATTGGTAGAGTCATTGATGGGAAGTTAAAGTACCCATTATTATTAGTCTCTATAATTGCTTCTGTTTATGTTATCTTTTTAACCGAAACACGGTCTGCCATGGTTATCCACTCAGGGTTATCTCTGGTAGTCTTTTCATATATTATGTGGGCAGATAGGAAGATAAAAATAATTTATGTTGCACTGGCTGTAGGTGCATTAATAGCGGTTTCCTCCATCAATTCAAAAATTATTGAAACACGCTTCAAGGATACAACCTCTGATATTACCGCATACCGACAAGGTAATGATCAAACATCATTAGGCGCAAGGTTTTCCATGTGGAAAGTCGGTATTGTATCTTTTTATGACCATCCATTCGGGGCCACGCAAAACACAAGAAATCATTATATCCGTGATTATTTAGTAAAAAACCACCAGGAGAACTCTGCTGTTTTCCAGTATCTTGACGTCCATCTCCATAATGAAATTATTCAGTACAGCTCTTTATTTGGTATTATAGGGGTTTTGGTATTACTCTATTTTTACATTAGTATGATTTTCACTAATGGTATTTCAGGAATCCTCTGCAACCCTATATCAATGGTGGTTATTTCAACTTTATTGTATGGTATGACTGACGTATTATTAACTTCAATAGAATTTATTGTCATCATATCGACGCTTATCACTATGGCATATGTGATTTGTTATGAAAAAGAGAACAAGTAAATAACTATATGGGGCAGTGACCGCCTGCCCCATTAAATTCAATCAGCTAGTTTTAGTTTCATAATACTCAGCCAATGTCATTCCCCTGGTTCGCTCTGCGAGCCAGGAAAATAACGTATTCAAATCCTGATATAGCCTTTCAATATCAGCTTCATCTTTGAACGTTGGACTACCACCGGGCATAAATTCTGATGAATGAAGCATAAACTCTACGTAATCGTTGCCTTGGGATAAGGTTTTTTCTGCAACAGCTATCATTTGTGCAGCATTGCCACCTGATGGGCGCAACCAATTTACTGAAGGACTACGATATTTCCCGCGCATCTGGTCATAGCCTTGCTTAAAGCTATTCATCAGATTGCTATGCTTATATTGAATACTCATCGGGACTTCGAGTAATGCGGAGTTACCAGACTGGTCAATATTTTCCAGATCCATAAAATAAGCCTGGGTCGGGAAATGTTGATAATCCGTTCCGCCATTACCAGTAGGAGCCCCCTTCGCATTTCGCCAGTTAACTCTCGGCGTCACAGAGCAATCCACCTTATAGCCCAACTCCACCAGTAATTTGGCATAGCGACTATCAAATGACCAACGTCCGGCACGATGACTAATCATTTTTGTGCCAAATGTTTCTTCCAGCAACGTGGTCATATAAACCACTTTCTCCCGCATGATCTCATCACTGTACTCAATGAGATAGGGCTGCCAGCGCCAGTCATCGCCCGTTAAATCGTGATCGGGTGGGCTATTCCATGCGTGTAAGTGCATGCCAACTTCTCCCTGACCACGAGCAATGACATCTTTGGCAAACTCGATAAAAACCGGATCCATAGCCATCTCATAGTTCGTAAGCCAAACCGGCTTAAAACCATATTTTTCACATAAAGACTGAAAACGAGGTAAGAACCGAGCATTCTCAGTTTTGATTTGTCGATGGTTTTGCCAGAGATTATCGCCTTCGGTATCAATGGTGATAATGAATGCAGGTTTGGTCATTTCCGTCTCTGAAATAAAGATGTTCACATCATGTTACGCAGCCTGCCAGATAAGGGCAAACCGCATACGATCAAATTTCTAACTCCTGAGCACAAATGTAGCAACCACACTCAAGGTCTATTAGAATCACCCTTTGGTTAATCTTCTAAAGATGATAATGAGTAACGCTTTGAATGCTCTTGCAGCCATGCCACCTACCCGTATTTTACTGATAAAGTTGCGCCATCATGGTGACATGTTGCTCACCACTCCGGTGATCAATGCATTACATCAAGCCTGGCCACACGCAAAAATCGATGTTCTGCTCTATGAAGAAACGAGAGACATGCTGGCGGCACATCCATTCATTCATCGTATTTATGGAATTGACCGTAAATGGCGCAAACTCGGTACCCGCCAGCATTTATGCAAAGAGTGGCAATTACTTAAAACATTGCGCGAGCAAAAATATAGTCTGGTTATCAATCTGGCCGATCAGTGGCGTAGCGCCGTGGTCACTCGCTTCACTGGTGCTCCTTCGCGTATCGGTTTTGATTTCAATAAGCGCCGCGGCTGGATCTGGCAACATTGTCATACTCAACTTGCTTCAGTGTCAGGTCATCAGACCCTGCACACTGTAGAGCAAAACCTCTCCATTATTGCCCCGTTGAATATTGCTCCAGTCAGGGATGTTACGATGAGCTATCAGCCTGGCGACTGGCAATCCGTGCAAAGTAAGCTGCAAAGCAATGGGGTTGAAGGTTCCTATATTGTGGTGCAGCCCACCTCCCGCTGGTTTTTCAAATGCTGGGATGAGGGCAAAATGGCTGAAACCATCACTGCTTTGCAAAAAGATGGGCATTCCCTGGTATTGACCTCCGGGCCGGATAAAAACGAAAAAGCGATGATTGAAAAAATCCGTGCGTTATGCCCATCAGAGCGAATCCATTCCCTGGCGGGTGAGCTAACTCTGCGCCAATTAGCGGCACTGATCGACCACGCCCAACTGTTTATCGGTGTGGATTCAGTACCGATGCACATGGCTGCCGCATTGAAAACACCATGCATCGCGCTATTTGGCCCTTCAAAGCTGACATTCTGGAGCCCGTGGGACGTCGTCGGTGAAGTCATTTGGGCAGGAAACTATGGTGATTTGCCAGACCCTGACAAAATTGATACCAATACGAAAGAACGTTATCTCGATGCCATCCCAGTCGACATTGTTGTCGCCGCTGCAAGGAAACAGTTGTTATGAAGCGCTGCCGTCTGGCTATTGTCCGCCAAAAATACCGCCCGGATGGAGGTGCTGAACGTTTCGTTTCACGCGCACTTGAGGCGTTAAGCGCCCACGATATGGAACTCAACGTTATCACTCGGCAATGGCAGGGTGAGCGCCAGGATAACTGGCATATTCATATTTGCGATCCGATGAAACTAGGTCGAATCAGCCGTGAAAAAGGTTTTGCCGATGCGGCAAGAACGCTATGGCAACGTGAGAATTTCGATATTGTTCAAAGTCATGAACGTATAGCGGGTTGCGATATTTATCGCGCAGGTGATGGTGTTCACCGCCGTTGGCTGATGCAGCGTGCAAGAATTTTACCCGCCTGGCGCGGAAAGTGGCTATTTCTCGATAGATACCATCGTTATGTGATGCAGGCTGAGAAGGCGATGTATCAGGCTCCCGAACTAAAAGCCGTCATCTGCAATGCCGAAATGGTTAAAAGAGAGATTATCGAAGATTTCTCTATACCTGCTAATAAGATACATGTCATCTATAATGCTATTGACTCTTCCCGCTTCGTTCCGGCAAATGATGAGCTACGCACGAAACTACGAGATGAATTATCTATCCCGCAAAGCGCAGTAACATTGGTCTTTGTCGGTTCCGGATTCGAGCGTAAAGGGTTAGCCAGTGCAATTAAGGCCATTGCTAATACCGACCGCTATCTGGTGATCGTTGGGCAAGATAAAGTCGAGAAAAGTTATCGAGAACTGGCACAATCTCTGGGGTGCCTGAATCGCATACGGTTTATGGGAATGCAGAAAAATACGCTGCCTTTCTATCAGGTAGCTGATGGACTATTACTGCCAACACTATATGATCCATTTCCAAATGTGATTCTTGAAGCAATGGCATGTGGTTTACCGGTTATTACCTCGGCTACCTGTGGTGGAGCTGAATTTATAACAATCGGACAAAACGGATACGTTTGTGATGCACTCAATATCCCACAACTTTCAGAAGCGGTAATGGCAATATCTTCACGCTTTGTGGATGAGAAAATGGGGGAATATGCTCGCGAGCGAGTCAGGGATGCGACACCGGAAAAACTTTCACAGCAACTTATTTCGCTGTATCAAAATATACTGGATTAGACGATGCGTATCCTAATGATTATTGATGGTTTACCTGGCGGCGGTGCTGAAAAAACCGTGCTTACCTTATCGAAAGGTTTGGTCGCAATGGGTCATCAGGTTTCCGTTTTCTCATTGCGTCGCGTCTGTGATTATGAGATTCCGGAAGACGTTGATTATCAAGTGATTCTGGATACTTGTAAAAAACCGTGGCGTAAGCTGACGGAATTGTCCCGCCGTGCCGCTCTGCTGGATAGCGCAGTAGAACAAGCGCAGAAAAAAGGGAATTTCGACCTCGTTTTATCTCACCTGCATAAAACCGATCGCATTGTTGCCCACACTAAATCCATTGCGCGTGAAAAGCTCTGGTACTGTGTCCACGGCATGTATTCTTATTCATATCTTCAGCATCGTCAGGGTTTCTCACGCTGGATAAAACGTAAGAAAATTCAAAGCGTTTATCAAAATAGTAATGTCGTCGCTGTTTCTCAGGCAGTTTTGCACGATATTACGACAAATTTCGATATTACGCTGTCCGGGGGCACCGTCATTCATAACCCATTCGATATCGACGGAATACATTTAAAAGCAAAAGAGTCGTGTGAAATGGCCGGGCAGGATTATTTAATCCATGTGGGTCGCTTCCATGAACATAAACGACATGACCGGCTGATCAGCGCTTATGCTCTCAGTGGAATTCAAGCTCCGTTGGTTCTGATGGGTAACGGCAGCAATGAGCGTATTGCCGAGTTAAAAGCGATGGCCACAGCCGCTGGTGTTGCCGAGCGTGTGATTATAAAATCATTCGCACCAAACCCTTATCCATGGATTGCCAATGCACGTATGTTGCTGCTTAGCTCAGATTGTGAAGGATTTGGCAACGTTCTGGTCGAAGCACTAATTTGCCAGACACCAGCCGTCAGTACAAATTGCCCTGGCGGGCCTGCGGAAATTTTGACCGGAGAACTGTCTCGCGGTCTTTCCGGCATGAGCGCTCAGGAACTTGCTGACACTATGCTGGATATTTACAACACCCCACCGGTTATTGATATCGCAACGATTGAGTCATATAGCATTGGTGCCATCTGCCAGCAGTATTTGTCTCTGGCGACAGAAGAAAGATAACAATATTTTCGGGTAATTTTATGCCACAGAGCCTACGTCCACTCCTTAGCGTTGTTGCTGCTGTTTATAACGGCGAGCTTTTTTTAGCTAAATTCTTTGCCTGTCTTGAAGCTCAGAACATCGACAGCATGGAAGTCATTATGGTTAACGATGGTTCAACCGATGGCTCCATGGCGATTATTAACGCCTGGCGCAGCAAGTTTCCTGGTATGAAAATAATCGAACAGGAAAATCAGGGCGTTTCGATTGCGCGTAATACCGGGCTTGCTGTAGCCACAGGTCAGTACCTCTCCTTCCCGGACATTGATGATGACTTTAAGCCCGGCATGTACCAGCATCTTCTTGATTTAGCCTTAAAAAATGACCTTGATGTAGTGACGTGCAATGGTAATTACGTTTACGAAAACAACAAAAAACCTTCACGGCCAATTTTTCCGCAAGACAAGCTTCAGTCTACCGACGTACTGAGTGGTCCCCAGTGGCTTAAACGTGCGCTCGATTCGCGTAAGTTTCTGCACGTGACCTGGCTAAACCTTTATCGCCACGATTTTATTCGCGAACATGGCTTTACCTTCGAACCCGGCTTACGTCACCAGGATATTCCGTGGACAACGGAGGTGTTACTCGCCGCGCAGCGCGTTCAGTACACTGACGCTCAATACTACGATTACTACATCCATTCGGCCTCGGTATCCCATAAACCAGACACGGATGACACCCTGATCCGCTCAGCACGTCATTATATGAAAATACTGGAAATGTTAGATGCCATTAACCAGCGTTATCCGGAAGCGGTAAAGAATATTCCAGCCTGTAACTGGCAAATCGCGAAAGAAGGTCTGGGGATATTGCATACTTTCAATAACATGAAAGATCCGCACAAGAAGAAGATGATCATTCAGGAGTTTTTTGATCGCGGTATCTGGCGTCTGATTTGGAAAAATGCCCGTGGATTCCGCCTGCGCTGGCGTCTGGGTCGTCGTTATCTAAAATTGAAGAAAGCGACCCGAGTTCCGGGCTGAGGTACTGCCTCTAAGCGGGTGGATGCATGCCGCCCGCGACTTCTGTCCCTCAAGCACTAACCCATCTGAATACTAAGCAATGCCTTCGTGAAGTTACCAAAACAATAGCTTTAAGCTTCCCGAATGCTTAGAATTTGCCCGCCGATAATGAAAATACGGAAAATTCGCTTGGAATCGTTGTATACCGCTCTGTTCTATCTTATTCAGCCTTTTGTGTGGCTGCGACTGTTACTCCGTAGCCGTAAAGCTCCCGCGTATCGCAAACGCTGGGCGGAACGCTACGGCTATTGCCGTGGAAAAGTGGAGCCCGATGGTATTCTTCTGCATTCAGTTTCCGTAGGTGAAACCCTGGCGGCAATTCCGTTAGTTCGCGCCCTGCGCCATCGTTACCCGACGATTCCGATTACCGTCACCACCATGACTCCAACAGGTTCGGAACGTGCGCTGTCGGCTTTTGGGCAAAATGTGCATCATGTTTATTTGCCTTACGATCTCCCTTGCGCCATGAAGCGCTTTTTCAATACCGTGCGTCCCAAACTGGTTATCGTGATGGAAACCGAGTTGTGGCCAAACATGATCAACGAATTACACCAACGCAAAATCCCTTTGGTCATTGCCAATGCCCGTCTTTCTGCCCGCTCGGCAAAAGGGTATAAAAAGCTGGGTAATTTCACGCGCCGCCTGATGAGCAAAATCACCCTGATCGCCGCACAGAATGAAGAAGATGGTGGTCGTTTCATCGAGCTTGGTCTGAAACGCTCTCAATTAACCGTTACCGGTAGCCTGAAATTTGATATTTCAGTGACTCCAGAACTTGCCGCACGCGCAATTACGCTACGCCGCCAATGGGCTCCACATCGTAAAGTGTGGATTGCCACCAGCACCCATGATGGCGAAGAAAGTATTATTCTGGATGCACACCGCCAGTTACTGGCCAAATTCCCTGATTTACTGTTAATTCTTGTCCCGCGCCACCCGGAACGCTTCAAAGATGCGCGTGATATGGCTCAGAAGGCTGGTTTCAGCTACATCATGCGCAGCAGTGGTGAAAAGCCATCCAACAGCACCCAGGTGGTGATTGGCGATACTATGGGCGAGTTGATGATGCTGTACGGAATTGCCGATCTGGCCTTTGTGGGCGGCAGCCTTGTTGAACGAGGAGGCCATAACCCGCTGGAACCTTCCGCTCATGCGATTCCGGTACTGATGGGCCCACACACCTTCAATTTCAAAGATATTTGCGCCAAATTGCAGAGTGCCGACGGGCTGATTACCGTTACGGACGCGGCTTCACTAGTTAACGAAATCACCACCCTGCTAACCGACGAAGACTATCGCCTTTATTACGGTCGCCATGCCGTGGAAGTCCTTCATCAGAATCAGGGCGCATTGCAACGCTTGTTACAATTACTGCAACCGTACCTGCCGCAACGGAGCCATTAATGCCCAATCGCTTGTCTGTGGTGATGATCGCTAAAAATGCAGCGGACGTATTGCCAGAATGTCTGGCTTCAGTGGCCTGGGCTGATGAAATTGTTTTGCTGGATTCAGGCAGTACCGATTCTACTGTCGAGATAGCTCTTCAGACTGGTGCGAAAGTTTTCATTAATGAAGAGTGGCAAGGCTTTGGCAAACAACGCCAGCTCGCACAGAGCTACGCCAGCCACGATTATGTTTTGATGATCGATACCGATGAGCGTGTCACGCCAGAACTGGCCAATACGCTAAAAGCGGTTTTAGAAAATCCGCAGACAGATGCTGTTTACAGTATCGCGCGCCGCAATCTGTTCCTTGGGCGTTTTATGCGCCACAGCGGTTGGTATCCGGACCGCGTAACCCGCCTCTACGCTCGAGCGCTCTACCGTTATAATGATAATCAGGTTCATGAGTCTCTCGAAGCTCCAGGGGCGAAAGTTATCCCACTCAAAGGGGATTTGCTCCATCTTACCTGCCGTGATTTCGCCAGCTTCCAGCGTAAACAGTTAAATTATGCGACCGCCTGGGCGCAGGAGCGTCATCAACGTGGCAAGCGAGTCTCGATTGCCGGTATTTTCGGTCACACATTTGGGGCATTCTGTAAAACGCTGCTGCTACGAGCTGGTTTTCTTGATGGGAAACAAGGTTGGCTACTTGCTGTCGTCAACGCACAGTACACATTTAACAAATACGCTGAACTCTGGGCGCTGAATCAAGGCTATACGGAAAACAAAACTCTATGACCACCCGAGCGATTTATCCTGGCACGTTTGATCCCATTACCAACGGTCATCTGGACATCGTGACGCGTGCTGCGATGATGTTTGATACCCTGATACTGGCGATTGCGAATAGCCCGCACAAGAAGACCTTGTTCACGCTGGAAGAAAGAGTCCAGCTCGCGAAAGGTGTTACTGCACATTTGCCTAATGTTGAGGTTGTCGGTTTTAGTGATTTGATGGCGAATTTTGCTAAAACTCAACAAGCTAACGTTTTGGTCAGAGGACTACGCACGGCGGCAGATTTTGAGTATGAGATGCAGCTGGCTCATATGAACCGCCACTTAATGCCAGAGCTAGAAAGCGTGTTCCTGATGCCATCAAAAGAGTGGTCTTTTGTCTCTTCATCGCTAGTTAAAGAAGTCGCGCGTCATCATGGCGATGTTGCGCACTTCCTGCCTGAGCCGGTATGCAAAGCGTTACTGGAAAGACTCAAGCAGGAGACAGCTGAATAAAGAGCTAGTGCTGGCAATGGCGGCAATAAAACGTGCTGCGTTGCCCATGCTTGCTGATGAGAATAGGCGCTCCACATACCCGACACGGTTCTCCTGCACGCCCATAAACTTGTAACTCCTGAGCGAAATACCCCGGTTTACCATCCGATTGCAGGAAATCTTTTAGCGTCGTCCCACCTTGTTCAATAGAACGCAGTAGTACCGCTTTAATGGTTTTGACCAGTAATTCACACTCAGTTTGTGATAACGACTGCGCAGTACGATCCGGATGGATGCCCGCAGCAAACAGCGATTCACTGGCATAAATATTACCCACGCCCACCACCAGCTTGTTATCCATCAGCCAGGGTTTAATCGCGAGTTTCTTTTTCGCAGATTTTTCACGCAAATAGTCTGCCGAAAATGCGTCGCTCAATGGTTCCGGCCCCAGATGAGCCAGCACATTGCTGCCCTCCAACTCTTTAGCCCATAACCAGGCACCAAAACGGCGCGGATCGGTATAACGCAACACTTTACCGTTACTCATCACCAGGTCGACATGGTCATGCTTTTGGGCAGGATAATCTTCAGGAAGGATACGCAGGCTACCTGACATGCCAAGATGGATAATAATCCAGCCATCAGGGAGTTCGAGCAGCAGATACTTAGCGCGGCGTTGCACGCTTAAAACAGGTTTGTCGCTTAGAGCATGGATTTCATCGGAGACAGGCCAACGCAAGCGACCATTACGCACCACGGCGTGAAGAATAGTTTCCCCGACCAGATGTGGTTCAATACCACGGCGACTGGTTTCTACTTCCGGCAATTCAGGCATCTCTCCTCCAGACTCAAAAGCCTAAAACGAAAAAACCCCGCCGAAGCGAGGTTTTCATCAAAGACACTAAAATTATTTAATTTTAGCTTCTTTGTACAGTACGTGTTGACGGACAACTGGATCGAATTTTTTCAGTTCCAGTTTTTCCGGCTTAGTACGCTTGTTCTTCGTGGTGGTATAGAAGTGACCAGTACCAGCAGAAGAAACCAGCTTGATCTTCTCGCGAACACCTTTAGCCATGACTTAATTCCTCTTAGTACTTCTCGCCACGGGTACGCATATCGGCCAAGACCGTTTCGATACCCTTCTTATCAATTACACGCATACCTTTAGCAGATACGCGCAGTGTGACAAAACGCTTCTCGCTCTCAACCCAAAAACGGTGAGAGTGCAGGTTCGGCAGGAAACGGCGTTTGGTCGCGTTCATTGCGTGGGAACGGTTATTACCGGTCACCGGACGCTTGCCAGTAACTTGGCAGACTCGGGACATGTCTATTCTCCAAAAATCAAATTAGCTCGAGCTTCGTATAGGGTTATGGCGCCTCGTCAGGCCGCAAGCCTGGTCCCTGGCGGTTCCATGTGAACCACAGTTCCAGGCGCATAATGCCAAAACCCGAGATTCTCAAAGGTGGCGTAGTATACGCTGCCTAACGCATGTGCTCAAGTCCCGAACAGACAAAGATCCCCAAGGATCGCGCAATTCGGCCTAAATCCACCCACGTTCTGCAAAAGAAACGTACTCTCCACGGCCGATAACAAGATGATCGAGCACTCGAATTTCCATAAACAGGCAAGCTTTTACGATGCGTTCGGTAATAACGCGATCGGCTTTACTCGGTTCTGCTCGACCAGACGGGTGATTATGCGCGAGTATTAACGCCGCTGCATTTGATTTCATCGCTTCACGCACAATTTCTCTCGGATGGACCTCTACATGGTTCAATGTTCCAGAAAACATCGGACAATGTTTAATCACCCGATGCTGATTATCCAGAAAAATAACCATGAAAACCTCGCGTTCTTCAGTCGTTAGCTGGCTTTGGATAAATTCCCTGACTGAATCAGGCCCTTTTAAAGTCAATTCTTCAACGCCTCGAGAATAGTAATAACGCCGCGCTAGTTCAGCTATGGCGTTTAACTGCGTGTATTTAGCCTCACCAATACCCTTAACATCGTTGAACTGCGAATAGTCCGCTGACAACAGCCGGCTTAACGAGCCAAACTGATGCAGTAAGGTTTGCGCAAATGTCAGGACATTCATGTTTCTGCTGCCAGTGCGTAAAAAAAGCGCCAGTAACTCCACATCAGATAAAGAACTGGCCCCAAATTTCAGCAGTTTTTCGCGCGGCATACTCGCTTTATCCTGCCCCATGATCACATCCATCAGAACCTCCTTGCCCTTCATTTCCGCTATTGTGCACAACTCGAGAAGCACAAACGACAGGCAGATATTCCGCATGCGGGATGTCTCGCAAACTGCAAAAAAGTCGATACCTAATGAGTGTGGTAAAATAGCCAGATGACTGTGACTTGTGGTGGAAAAATCATGATGGGGCTTTCTGGCAAAAAAATTGTTCTGGGTGTGAGCGGTGGTATCGCTGCCTATAAAACACCAGAACTGGTGCGCCGTCTGCGTGAACGCGGGGCAGAAGTAAGAGTGGTAATGACTGAGGCCGCCAAAGCCTTTATTACGCCACTGAGTTTACAAGCCGTATCAGGTTATCCGGTTTCAGACAGCTTGTTAGATCCCGCAGCAGAAGCCGCAATGGGCCATATAGAATTAGGCAAATGGGCTGATTTAGTTATCCTTGCCCCCGCCACGGCCGACTTAATTGCCCGCATTACTGCAGGCATGGCAAATGACCTTGTGAGCACAATTTGTCTCGCCACACCGGCACCGGTTGCCGTTGTCCCTGCCATGAACCAACAGATGTACCGAGCCACTGCAACTCAACACAACCTTGAAGTTCTCTCTTCACGCGGCTTGTTGATGTGGGGGCCGGATAGCGGCAGCCAGGCCTGTGGCGATGTTGGCCCAGGTCGAATGCTTGACCCGCTAACCATAGTCGAAATGGCGGCACAGCATTTTACTGTCACCAAAGATCTGCAACATCTTAATATCATGATTACCGCTGGCCCAACCCGCGAGCGTCTGGACCCGGTGCGCTATATCACTAACGATAGTTCAGGGAAAATGGGTTATGCCATCGCGGCGGCGGCGGCATCGCGTGGCGCGAATGTGACGTTAATTTCTGGCCCTGTATCTTTGCCAACACCACCATGGGTGAAGCGTATTGATGTCACCACAGCGTTGGAAATGGAAGCTGCTGTTCAGCAACATGTTCAGGAACAGCAAATTTTTGTGGGCTGTGCCGCAGTTGCGGATTATCGTGCAGCCGCTGTAGCTGATGAGAAAATCAAAAAGCAAGGCGATGAAATTACAATAAAAATGATAAAAAACCCGGACATCGTCGCCGGTGTCGCAGCACTTTTGGCGCACCGACCTTATGTTGTTGGGTTTGCCGCCGAAACAAATAATGTGGAAGAATACGCCCGGCAAAAACGTATGAGTAAAAATCTCGATCTGATTTGTGCGAATGATGTCTCACAAGCAGGCCAGGGATTTAATAGCGACAACAATGCACTGCACATTTTCTGGCAGGAAGGAGATAAAGTCTTACCTCTTGAGCGTAAAGAACTCCTTGGCCATCTTTTACTGAACGAGATAGTTACCCGTTATGATGAAAAAAATCGACGTTAAGATTCTGGACCCACGCGTTGGCCAACAGTTCCCCCTGCCGACTTATGCTACTTCCGGCTCTGCGGGTCTTGACCTGCGCGCCTGTCTGGATGAAGCCGTAGAGCTTGCTCCAGGTATCACCAAACTGATTCCAACCGGGCTGGCTATCCATATCGCCGACCCAACTCTTGCGGCTGTCATTCTGCCTCGTTCAGGTCTTGGTCATAAGCATGGCGTTGTTTTAGGCAACCTTGTTGGGCTGATAGACTCCGATTACCAGGGTCAGTTAATGGTTTCCGTCTGGAACCGTGGACAAGATCACTTCACTATCGAACCGGGTGAGCGCATTGCTCAAATGGTGTTTGTGCCAGTCGTTCAGGCCGAATTCAATCTGGTTGAGGATTTCGATTCTAGTGACCGTGGCGAAGGTGGTTTCGGCCATTCAGGACGCCAGTAACTTCATTTAAAAACGTAACCCCACAGCGTAAAAAATGTGAAAAAACCGCAAACTTCAAGTTTGCGAGCGCGGTGTGGTTACCTGCCTGACAAGTGCGTTATTTCAGGGGTATTTTAGAACATGGCAGAAAAGCAAGTTGCGAAACGGAATCGTCGCGAAGAAATACTTCAGTCTTTGGCCCAAATGCTTGAGTCCAGCGATGGCAGCCAACGCATTACGACTGCCAAACTCGCCGCGACTGTTGGTGTTTCCGAAGCTGCACTTTATCGACATTTTCCCAGCAAAACGAAGATGTTCGATAGCCTTATCGAGTTTATTGAAGATAGTCTGATTACCCGTATCAATCTCATCCTGAAAGATGAGAAAGACACCCACGCCCGGTTACGCTTGATTGTTTTACTGATTCTTGGGTTTGGCGAGCGCAACCCTGGCCTAACACGAATTCTCACCGGCCACGCGCTGATGTTTGAACAAGACCGTCTGCAAGGCCGTATCAATCAGCTTTTTGAGCGTATAGAAGTGCAATTGCGCCAGGTCATGCGTGAAAAGAAGATGCGTGAAGGTGAAGGCTACATTACTGATGAATCGTTACTGGCAAGCTTGCTGCTGGCATTTTGTGAAGGGACACTATCGCGTTTTGTGCGTAGCGAATTCCGCTATCTGCCTACCGGTGATTTTGATACCCGTTGGCCGCTGATTGCCGCACAACTTCGTTAAATAGAAAGGGCCTTCAAAAGGCCCTTTTTCTTACACGCCGTACTGAGTACGGTATTCCTGTACAGCCGCTAGATGCACGGCCATTTCAGGTTTTTCTTCCAGGTATTCAACCAGGTCTTTCAGCGTGATGATCGAAATCACCTGGCACTGGTAATCGCGCTCAACTTCCTGAATTGCAGAGATTTCACCACGACCACGCTCCTGGCGGTCCAGAGAAATTAACACGCCAGCCAGTGATGCATTGTTGGCAGCAATAATTTCCATTGATTCACGGATTGCGGTACCCGCAGTAATAACGTCATCCACCAACATCACTCGCCCTTGAAGGGCACTACCGACCAGGTTGCCACCTTCACCGTGATCTTTTGCTTCTTTGCGGTTGAAGCAATAAGGCACATCACGTTCATGATGCTCTGCCAACGCAACCGCTGTAGTGGTCGCGATAGGAATCCCTTTGTAAGCCGGCCCAAACAGCAAATCAAACTCAATCCCGGAATCCACTAACGCGGCGGCATAAAAACGGCCTAACAGTGCCAGATCACGCCCGGTATTAAACAACCCTGCGTTGAAGAAATAAGGGCTGGTACGCCCGGATTTCAGCGTGAATTCGCCAAACTTAAGTACCTGCTTGTTAAGCGCAAACTCAATAAACTGGCGCTGATACGGTTTCATGGATTTGCTCCTCGATTATTGCGACAAAAAAAAGGCGACTCTCAGAGTCGCCTAAAATTAATTCTCTAACGCCGCCTTCTGCGCCGTTACGATAGATTCAATTCCCCCTCGTGCCAGCGCCAGTAGCGCCAACAACTCTTCATGGGTGAACGGCTCGCCTTCCGCGGTGCCCTGGACCTCAATCATGCGGCCATCTTCCATCATCACGACGTTCATGTCAGTTTCTGCGGCAGAATCTTCAACATATTCAAGATCGCACAAAGCCTCGCCTTTAACGATACCGACAGATACCGCCGCAACCATCCCTTTCATTGGATTGGTTTTCATCTTACCGGCTGCGACCAGTTTGTTCAGCGCATCCGCCAGCGCAACACATGCGCCAGTAATAGATGCGGTACGAGTGCCGCCGTCTGCCTGCAGAACATCGCAGTCCAGTGTAATGGTGTATTCGCCAAGGACTTTCAAATCAACGGCTGCACGCAGAGAACGCGCAATCAGGCGCTGAATCTCAAGAGTACGGCCACCCTGCTTACCTTTTGCTGCTTCACGAGCATTACGGCTATGGGTCGCACGCGGCAACATACCATATTCAGCGGTGATCCAACCCTGGCCCTGGCCTTTCAGAAAGCGCGGAACACCTTCTTCAACGGTGGCGGTACAAAGTACTTTAGTATCGCCGAACTCGACCAGCACGGAGCCTTCTGCGTGTTTGGTGTAATTACGGGTCAGGGTGACTGGGCGCACTTGATTGGCGCTACGACCTGATGGACGCATGGGGTTATCTCCGGCTAAAACGAATGTGGCTGCGCATTATACGGACTTCGTTCGCTTATTCCTATCCTGCCACGCCAGGCATGGCTATAATCCCCCACATCTATTACAGAATACGGTTACGAAATATGATCCGCAGTATGACCGCCTATGCCCGACGTGAAGTAAAAGGCGAATGGGGCAGCGCCACCTGGGAGTTACGTTCGGTAAACCAGCGTTATCTTGAAACCTACATCCGTATGCCAGAGCAGTTCCGTAGCCTCGAACCTGTGGCTCGCGAGCGTATTCGCACCCGCTTAACTCGCGGGAAAATCGAATGTAACCTACGTTTCGAACCTGATACTCGTGCTCAAAGTTCTTTGCTGCTCAATGAAAAACTGGCTAAACAGCTGGTTGAAGCAGCGAATTGGGTAAAAATGCAGAGCGACGAAGGCGAAATCAATCCAGTTGATATTTTACGCTGGCCTGGTGTGATGTCTGCTCAGGAACAAGACCTTGATGCCATCACAGCTGAAATTCTTGCCGCCCTTGATGGTGCGCTG
>NZ_JAHWLU010000106.1:0-16962 GCF_022134725.1 Buttiauxella sp. S19-1 | reverse complement strand
TGCCATTGATAAACTGACCCCGGGGCTGATGGTTGATGTGTTATTCCCGGCTCTTAACCATGCTTTACTGCCATCGGTTCCTGCGCATGTGTTGACTATTTCAGCCGACCGTTTGATCGATGAAACTACCCAGCAGCCCTATTATCTTGCCGAAGTACAAGTCTCGACAGAAGGCGTGCATTTGCTGGGAGATTACAAAATTAAAGCCGGTATGCCCGCCAGCGTGACAATAAAAACCGGCGAGCGGACATTCCTGAGCTACCTGTTTAAACCTTTGCTCGCCCGCCTGGAACTGGCCTTTAAGGAATACTGACACTCTGTTTGTTTACTGATAATCTTGCTAGCTCCAGATTTCTGACGCCATAAAAGAGCGAACACACGATGATGCCACACGTTAAACGAACAGGAGCGCTCGTTGCGTTTGCTCTTTTACTTGCAAGTTGTTCATCTAAACCCCCACAGTCTTTAGTCACGCCGCTCCAGCCGGGGGTTAAAAATTCACTACCTGGAAAATCGAAAAGCCAGGAACCTGTGCGTGGTGTGTGGCTGGCGACGGTTTCCCGTCTCGACTGGCCTCCAGTGTCATCGGTGAATATCAGCAGCCCAGAGCTGCGTATCAACCAGCAGAAAAAAGCGCTGACCGACAAGCTGGATAATCTGAAAAGTCTCGGGATTAATACCGTCTTTTTCCAGGTTAAACCGGATGGCACCGCCCTTTGGCCGTCAAAAATTTTACCGTGGTCTGACGTGCTTACCGGTAATATTGGTCAAGACCCAGGTTACGACCCGTTGCAATTTATGCTCGATGAATCACACAAGCGCGGCATAAAAGTGCATGCCTGGTTTAACCCCTATCGTGTCTCGACTAACACTACTCCCCGAACCCTTGCGGAACTGAACCAGACATTGTCGTTGAATCCGGCGAGTGTTTACGTCCTGCATCGTGACTGGATTCGTACTGCGGGCGACCGTTACGTGTTGGACCCTGGCATTCCGGAAGCACGCGACTGGATAACCAACATCGTGGCGGAAGTCGTCAAAGGCTATGATATTGATGGTGTCCAGTTTGATGATTACTTCTATACCGAATCACCAGGTTCTGCGCTTAACGATAACCAGACATTCAAAAAGTATGGCCTGGCATTTAACTCAAAAGCTGACTGGCGACGCCACAATACCCAGCAGTTAATCGAACAAGTTTCTCGCACCATTAAACAGCTGAAACCGGGCGTTGAATTCGGCGTTAGCCCTGCGGGCGTATGGCGCAATCGCTCATTCGACCCAATGGGTTCCGATACGCGAGGTGCTGCCGCATACGACGAATCATTTGCTGATACCCGCAAGTGGGTGCAACAAGGGTTGCTGGATTACATTGCGCCGCAGTTGTACTGGCCTTTTGCCCGCGATGCCGCGCGTTATGATGTGCTGGCAAAATGGTGGGCAGATGTGGTGAAGCCAACTAACACCCGTCTTTACATCGGCGTGGCGTTGTACAAAGTGGGCGAACCGTCAAAGAATGAGCCGGACTGGATGGTTCGTGGCGGGGTGCCGGAGCTGAAAAAACAGCTCGATTTGAATGAGTCGACGCCACAAATTAACGGCACGATTTTGTTCAGAGAGAACTACCTCAACCAGCCGCAAACCCAGGAAGCAGTTAACTATCTTAAACAGCGCTGGAACCAATCTTAATTGATTGAATTTAATAGCTTCATGTAAATCTGGCGTTTATATTTATTTAATGACACAACTATTGTTGATTTTAATACTCATTGTAATAAACGGGTTTTGTAGGGTGGATAAGCGATAGCGTCATCCACCATTTTGAAGTTAACCCCGAAAGATTTCGGGGTTATTTATTCTAATAACGCACACAAATCGATTTTGTTTCCGTATAAGCATCCAGCCAGTCCGGGCCAAAATCTCTGCCTGAACCGGATTGTTTCATGCCGCCAAACGGCAAATTGGCATCAATAAGCGTATGGCTGTTTACCCAAACGGTTCCCGCCTGAATGCGTGAGGTATAACTCATCGCCGCCTGCATGTTGTTGGTCCACAGACTCGCCGTTAAGCCATACTCTGTGTCGTTTGCCAGGCGCAACGCTTCTTCGGCATCTTTGACGCACACCAGGTTTACTACCGGCCCAAACACCTCTTCATGATTCAGGCGCAAATCCGCTGACGGATTCACAACCAGCGTTGGCGTGATGTAATAACCCTCGCCTTTTGGCGCGGTGTTCCCGGTGATCAACTCCGCATGTTTGCGCTGCGCATCATCCAGATAACTGGCGACTTTTTGCTGATGCGCTTTTGAAACCAGTGGGTTGATGTGCGTACCGGTATCCATACCTGCGCCTACAGAGAGTGATTTCACCGCCTGCTCAAAGCCGCTGACTAATGTGTCAAACAGTGGCGATTCAATGTAAATGCGTGAGCTGGCGGCGCAAACCTGCCCCTGGTTCAGGAAACTACCCGCCATCAACCCGCCAATCACCATCTCAGGGTCGGCATCTTTCAGTACGATCGCCGGGTTTTTGCCGCCCAGTTCTAGCGTGACGCGAGTCAGACGATCCGCAGCCGCGCGCGCAATGCCTTTGCCGGTGGCGGTCGAACCGGTAAAGCTGACTTTCGCAACCAATGGATGTTGTGACAGCGCACGCCCACAAACCGCGCCGCTGCCGGTGACAACGTTAAATACGCCATCAGGAATACCGGCTTCGCTGGCTAATTCCGCCACACGTAGCAACGTTAGCGGCGTGGTTTCCGATGGTTTCACCACAATCGAGCAACCTGCCGCCAGTGCGGGCATCACTTTCCACATGCCAATCAGCAGCGGGAAGTTCCACGGCACAATGCCTGCGACCACACCGACCGGCTCTTTGCGGGTCCAGGCCTGGTAACGCGCTCCTTCCGGCATTGGAATCGATACATCCAGCGTGCGTCCGCTGATTTTGGTGGTCAGCCCGGCGGTATAACGCATCCAGTTCAGCGCGCAGCCCACTTCAAAAGCACGGGAAATGTTAATGGATTTACCTTGTTCCAGCGTTTCAAGTTGCGCCAGTTCTTCGGTATTTTGTTCAACCAGGTCAGCAAATTTCAGCAGAATTCTTTCGCGTGCGGCAGGCAACATATTCGCCCACACGCCGCTGGTAAACGCACGCCAGGCCGAAGTGACAGCTTTGTCGACATCGGTTTCACTGGCATCGGCACTGGTGGCAATTTGTTGGCCATCTGCCGGGTTAAAAACACTCAGGCGTGATGAGGAAGCCGACGCATGCCAGCTTCCGTCGATATACAGCCCATGCTGGCGCGCCAGAAAACGTTGAACCGACTCGAGAACAGCAACAGCGTTAGCAGACATAGTTTCTCCTTATCATCGTATTGGCAACAAGCCCTGGTAAGCAGTCTAGGGGCTGGCTGCGTAAAAGGTTTGCCTGTGCCTGACAATTACTTTGTTCCCTGTGACAGCACACGCATTTGGCGACAAAGCTCGCCGTTTTATTGGCCAATTTATCTATAGTGAATTCCTATACCAGACGCGAAGGGCTTCTCCCGTATCGCGCAAGCTGTAACAATGAATTAACACGTGGCACCCCTGGTGCAATTGGTGAGGTGAACAATGGCAGATTCGGCAAATCACGAGCGTTTCGATAGTTGGTTGGATCATATCAACCGTGCCTGCGGGCCTTTCGCCGGGCAAGTCACGGATGGTGGATTCCACGGCAGTTTGCAGGAATATCACGCCAATGCCATGAAGCTGAGCATCGTCGATGCCGCTCATTCACGTCTGTTCCGTACCCAATATGAAGTCGCTCGCAGCAACGACGCCTGGTATTACGCGGTGTTTCAACTCGATGGTGAAACCGTTCTGGAGCAAGGCAACAACCAGGCGGTGATGCACAGCGGTGATATCACGCTGATTGATGCTTCACGCCCGTGCAGCATCAATTACACCCAACAAACCAAACAAATTTCATTGCTGGTTCCGCGCCATATGCTGGAGCAAAACCGTCGTTCAGGTGAACTCCCTTGTGCCTATCGCCTCAACGCCGAAATGCCAGTGGTGAAAATGAGCCAGCGCCTGCTGCATGAAAGCATGAAAAACCCGACGCTTAACGCCTGCGAAAGTGAAGCCGCGCTGGAAGCACTTATTTGCCTGTTGCGCCCGGTATTGCAGGTGCGCGATGCCCTGCCGTCCAAACGTGACAAGCAACTTGAGCGGGTAATGGGGCTGATTGATAACAATATTCAGTCGGAAGATTTACGCCCTGAATGGATTGCCAGTGAAGCGGGAATGTCAGTGCGCAGTCTGTACCGCATGTTTGCCGATAAAGGTCTGGTGGTGGCGCAATACATCAAAAACCGTCGACTGGATTTGTGCGCCCAGGCGCTGCGCACCGTCAGCACGACCGAGAAATTAGCCGGAATTGGTTATAACTGGGGATTCACCGACCATAGCCACTTTTCGACGGCATTTAAGTTGCGCTTCGGTGTTTCGCCTGGGGAATATCGCAAACGCTGGCAGTAAACTAGCGAGGGATAACGCAGCCGCGATTCCCCCACTGGCGCGACTTTTACGCTTTTGGCTGGTGCGCACTAATTATGGTTTTTTCATCGCGATTCGCTTCCACTTCGCGCAACGGTTCCACCTGGTGCATAGTTTGCTGGCAACGGATCACCAGTTCCTGATATTCACGCGTGCCCTGCTTTTTCCACTCAATCTCCTCGGGGCGCAATTCACGCACCAACTTCGCCGGGCTGCCGAGGATCATTTGATTCGCGCCAAACTCGGCGCGCGCTTTCACAAACGCCGTGGCACCGACAATACTGTTTTCGCCAATTTGTGCGCCATCCAGAATCACCGCATTCATACCAACCAGCACATTTTTGCCAATTAAGCAGCCGTGCAAAATAGCGCCGTGACCAATATGACCGTCCTCTTCGACTACGGTATCCTGTTCCGGGAAACCGTGCATCACGCAATTATCCTGCACGTTCGCCCCATCTTTGACGATAATGCGCCCAAAGTCGCCACGTAAGCTGGCATTCGGCCCGATATAAACTCGATGGCCGATAATCACATCGCCAATCAGTACCGCTGTCGGGTGCACGTAGCTGTCTTCCGGCACCACGGGGGTGAGTCCATCAATTTGATACACGGGCATAGTTTCTCCTTACGGGTTCAGATTGATTCCACCAAAACGCTGAAAATAGCCGCTTCCCGGTTGTGGCAAATCACCCACCGAGGTTTCCCCATGCTCGCTGACAAACAGCAGCGCACCGGGCGCAACGCGTTGGTAAATGTTGATGCACAACTGGCGAGCGCTTTGCCCCTGCCAGTGTGGCGGCAGTAACTCATCAGGAAGCAGTGGGTCTTTAAGCACCACGCGACGATAAAAGTGGATAAGCAGAAGTTGGATCTGGAAACAGCGCAGCGGCGTCAGTTCACTTTCATCGGCCTCACGTAATAGCGGCAACAACGGGCGAAACGAGTTAATAAATTCACCGTAGCGGTCGTTTTTATCGGTCAACAACCAGCATTCTTCGACGCGCGCTTTAAGTGCAGTTTTTGATGCCTGCAACGGCGAACTGGCTTCAAAACAGATTACGTTATCGGCAACTCCGGCTTCATGCAGCAGGTTCTGCACGTCCGCCAGATTTTGCGACGGCGACGCCATCAGGCTCGGTGCCAGCGTACCAAACCCTTGCCAGATAAGTTGTTTCTTCACTTGCAGGAGGGTGTTTTTCTCAAGCCCTTCCGAGAGTAACAGCAGCCATTTACCGTCCCATTCTGGTTGCCCGGCACGATAGATTTTGGCTTCTGCGCGGCGCGTCATACGCTGCCCCATTTCGGTGAGACGATAGAAACTGCGTCGCCCGACGCGTTCCACGTCAAGCCAGCCTTCTTTGTTGAGTCGGAATAGCGAGGTACGCACAAAACGTTCGCCAAAGCCTAACGATTCAAGCATCGTCGCCAGGCTTCCCAGCCAGATTTCTCCGCCACGATGCGCCAGCGCATCACCGTACAAAGAGACAATCAGCGACGTTCCGCTAATGGGAACGGCGCTGACCGCCTGCTGAATAAACTGTTCCAGTTTGTTGCTCATCGTCAGACTAAAATTCCGTTTAAAACCGTTAAGACATAAAACATAGCACAACAAAGATAATAAAAATCATGTCATTAACAATGTGATTCACATTTTTCGAAAATACAGATTTCGTAGGTCGGATAAGCGCAGCGTCATCCGACATAACCGTTTTGATTTTAGTTTTGCGAGGCGTTTCCACAATATTAAGTCTCTGTATTGTACTGCCATTTTTTCCCCATCATTCTTCCATTGCATAAAAATCAAACTAACATTATGATTCGGTCATAAGTAAGGATTTTACTCGATGGAAAGAGAAGATTTTGGCTTGCAGTGGTTACTCGAACTTCACGGGGTCTCGGTCCAAATGGACGACGGTTATTGGTGGAAAGCGGAAGTCTGGCAGGTCGCCCCTACGGTCCTTTGCCCACATGGTGTTCGTTATTCGTTAACTTTGCATAACAAGTACAACACACGCATTTTTGGTTATGACAATGCACATGGCATCAGAGCAGCCGGCAAAGGGAAGTTTGGTAGTCGAATCGTCCGTGACCACGTTCACCTTACGGCGTCCGATAAAGGGCATGTATATGAATTTTCCTCTGCGGCACAACTGCTGGAAGATTTTTTTAAACACAGCGAAGAACTAATCAACCGAAGGAAGCAACAATGAAAGCAAGAATCGGCATCATGTCGAATGCACTGGTTCAAAAGTATATGCTGGCTATTGTGTCCGGTAAGTATCTCCGGGCAGAGGATGAACCTAAAATATGGTTCGTCTCAATCAACGCCTTAGGGCAAATATTGAATCCTGAAAACATCGCACTCTTGCGACTCATGGTCGAACATCAACCGGAAACTATCTCCGAACTTGCGGCGCTGTCCAACCGCCAGCTCAGTAACCTGTCTGTCACTTTGCAGGCGCTAAACAGGCACGGATTCGTTGAGCTAATCAAAACCGGTCGCAAAGTAAAACCTAAAGCGCTGTATACCGACTTTGAAATCATTGTCGACAGCGCTTTTGAAGCCCGCATTAACGCAGCCTGAACCGCATGTTAATGCGGGATATTGTTACTGATTCGCCGCTGTGCGCAAATCACACACGCGAATCGCTTTGCCTTCCGAACGTGGCAGGCTACCGCAATTCACAATGCTGATATCGGTAGAAATCCCGACCATCGACTTAATGCGATGACGTAACTGGTGGCACACCGAGCAACGTTGTTCATGGCTCAGATACAAGCTGCTCTCTTTCAGCTCCACCTTGACAGAAAGCGTGTCGAGATGGCCGTCGCGGTGCACTTCCAGTTGGTAATGCGGTGCCAGATGCTCAAATTTCACAATCTCTTCTTCGAGTTGTGACGGGAACACATTCACACCACGGATGATCAACATATCGTCTGAACGGCCGGTAATGCGGTCCATACGGCGCATGGTGCGCGCGGTGCCTGGCAGTAAACGCGTCAGGTCGCGGGTACGGTAACGAATCACCGGCAACGCTTCTTTGGTCAGCGTGGTAAACAGCAATTCGCCCTGCTCACCATCTTCCAGCGGTACGCCGCTAATTGGGTTAACGATTTCTGGATAGAAATGATCTTCCCAAATCGTTGGCCCGTCCGTGGTTTCCAGGCATTCCATCGCCACACCTGGGCCCATCACTTCCGACAGCCCGTAAATATCCAGTGCTGTAATACCCAGACGGCGTTCGATTTCACGGCGCATGGCGTGGGTCCACGGTTCTGCACCAAACACCCCAACACGCAGCGAGCAATCGCGCGCATCGCCACCCATCTGGCGTTCCAGCTCTTCAATCAGGTTCAGACACCAGGACGGCGTCACCATAATCATATCCGGGCGGAAATCGCGGATTAGCTGTGCCTGTTTCTCGGTTTGCCCGCCAGACATCGGGATAACGGTGGCTCCGAGGCGTTCAGCGCCATAATGCGCACCCAGCCCGCCGGTAAACAGCCCGTAACCATAAGCGACGTGAATTTTATCTTTCGGCGTACCGCCTGCGGCACGCAGCGAACGAGCGACAATATCCGCCCAGGTATCAATATCTTTTTGCGTGTAACCGACCACCGTTGGCTTACCGGTGGTGCCGGATGACGCGTGAATACGCACAACTTGCTCCATTGGCACCGCAAAAGTGTCGAACGGATAGTTGTCGCGCAAATCCTGCTTGGTGGTGCAGGGAAAGAGGCGAATATCCTTCAGCTCTTTGAAATCGTCAGGGTGTACGCCGACTGCATCGAACTTACGTTTGTACATCGGCACATTGTTATAGGCGTGGTTGAGCGTCCATTTCATACGCTGCGTTTGTAAGGCCTGCAGCTCATCAATTGATGCCGTTTCAATCGGTTCCAGCTTTGTAGTAGAGGTTATCATTATAGGGTACTCGCAGGTTTGATTAGCTCACACGCTCAAGGATCAGGGCAATGCCCTGGCCAACACCGATACACATCGTACACAGGGCATAACGGCCATTGCGGCGATGTAGTTCGTGGCTGGCGGCTAGCGCCAGTCGGGCTCCACTCATTCCCAAAGGATGGCCTAACGCAATCGCGCCGCCGTTGGGATTAACATGTGGGGCGTCGTCAGGCAGCCCCAACTGTCGTAATACCCCCAACGCTTGCGCGGCAAAGGCCTCGTTCAGTTCGATAACATCCATATCGTTGATGGAGAGTCCTGCAAGCTCCAGCACCTTGCGGGTCGCAGGTACTGGTCCAAGCCCCATCAGACGCGGTTCAACGCCAGCGGTTGCCATCGCCACAATACGGGCTTTTGGCGTTAAACCATGGCGCTGTGCCGCAGATGCGCTGGCAACAATCAATGCTGCCGCACCATCGTTGACACCGGAAGCGTTGCCGGCGGTGATCACCCCGTTTTTGCGGAATGGCGCTTTTAACGCGTTGAGTTGTTGCAAAGTTGTTTCATGGCGCGGGTGTTCGTCTTCGCGAACCTCAGTCACCGCTCCTTTTTTCCCTTGCAACACCACCGGCACGATCTCCTGTGCCAGTACGCCATTGATGCGCGCTTGCTCTGCACGTTGCTGGCTACGCCAGGCAAACGCATCTTGATCCGCCCGGCTTATGCTTAACAACTCCGCTACATTCTCTGCCGTTTCGGGCATGCTGTCAGTACCAAAGTGTTCAGCCATGAGCGGGTTCACAAAACGCCAGCCGATCGTGGTATCAAACAGTTCTGCCTGGCGCTGAAACGGCGTATTTGCCTTGCCCATCACGAACGGTGCACGCGACATCGACTCCACGCCACCGGCAATCATCAGCTCAGCATCACCGGCTCTGATGGCTCGCGCCGCCATGCCTAACGCATCCAGACCGGAGCCGCATAAACGGTTGATGGTGGTACCGGAAAGCGTCTGTGGGAGTCCGGCAAGCAGTGTCGCCATTCGCGCCACGTTACGGTTATCTTCGCCTGCCTGGTTGGCACAACCGAGGATCACGTCATCCACCGCGTTCCAGTCCAGATTCGGGTACCGCGCCATCAGCTCTTTGAGCGGGATTGCGGCCAGGTCATCGGCTCGCACCGAAGAAAGTGCGCCGCCGTAACGGCCAATTGGCGTGCGGACACCATCACAGATAAAGGCGTCTTTCATAGTTTGGCTCCAGAGAGAGTGGTTCCGATACGGTGCGAACGCCCGCGAAACAGTGCGATGGTTTTCTCATCCTGATTGATAATTTCAATGTCATAGACGCCCGTCTGCCGCCCCTGAGTGCGCACCTGGGCAATCGCTGTCAGCGTGTCCCCCGCTTTACCCGGACGCACAAAATCGATACTGCAACCGGAAGCCACCGCCGCCAGCCCCTGGCTGTTACAGGCATAAGCAAATGCGGTATCCGCGAGGGTAAAGAGTTGCCCGCCGTGGCAGGTTTGATGGCCGTTGAGCATCGCGGTGGTAATGGTCATGGTTAAGCGCGCAAAGCCTTCACCCATTTCCTGAATTTCAATTCCCATCTGCTGCGCGCAGTTGTCGCGAGCGTACATTTCGCGGGCATTCGCCCAGGCATTAGTGCTCATGTTGAGTCTCCAGAAGCGTGCGTTGACGCAGCAGCGAGGTCGGGCGATAACGCTCCTCACCATAATGTTGTTGCAGGTTTTCCAGCAGGCGCAGCACATTTTGCCAGCCCAGCTCCGCGCCCCACGCCAGCGGGCCACGCGGGTAATTCACACCCAGGCGCATCGCGGTGTCGATGTCCTGCTCGCTGGCGACCCCTTTTTGCAGCGCGTCTGCTGCTTCATTTGCCAGCATCGCCACGGTGCGCCACACCAACAGGCCAGGGTAATCGCGGATCTCCAGCACCTGTTTGCCTTGTTGCTGGAAAAAATGAATCGCTTTGGCGGTTTGTTCTGGCGTATTGCCAGCGGCGGCAGCCAGCACAACCAATGGCGATGACTGCCAGTTGTTAATCAAATCAATCAGCACCACCGGGCAATTCAGCCGTTTTGCTAATTGAGTTGCTGTTTCGCCTTGCGTGACTTCAACCCGCACTTCGTCCAGTTGTAACCATGAATCCGTGACACTGTCACCGAAATCACTATTATTTAGCCAGGCCGCACGCCCGTGGCGCTCAATCAGCTGTGCACCCGCGCTGGCAGGCAGCGCGGCCAGATAAGGCAATTCTTCATTGATTGGCCAACGATAGACACCCTGCCCGGTTTTCTTACCCAAACGCTTACCGAGTACCAGTTCTTGCTGAATCAGCGACGGTAGAAAACGGCGCTCCTGCCAGAAACCGTTGAACACCGAACAGGTCACCGCAAAATTGACGTCCTGGCCGATTAAATCGGTCAGCGCCAGCGGCCCCATCGGGAAACCGCCGCAATCACGCAAGGCCGCATCAATCACGCCCGCAGGGGCAATTTGTTCTTCCAGTGCGCGCCAGGCTTCCGAATAAAACGGACGCGCCACGCGGTTGACGATAAAGCCAGGCGTTGAGTGGCAACGCACCGGTTGTTTCCCCCAACGCAGCGCCAGACTGGTTAGGCTCTCCAGCACAGCGGGCGCGGTTTCCAGCCCGCTCACCACTTCCACCAGTTTCATCACCGGAGCCGGATTAAAGAAATGCAGCCCCGCCACACGCTGTGGATGTGGCACACCGCTGGCAATCGCGGTAATCGAAATTGACGAGGTGTTGCTGGCAAAAATAGTTTCTGCTGAACAGACGGTCGCCAGGTCGCGGAAAATCGCCTGTTTGATGTCGATTTGCTCGGCTGCCGCTTCAATCACTAATGCAGCATCCGCCAGTTCATTCAATTCTTGTGCGGCGGTTAAGCGGTTAACCACGGCATTTTTCTCAGACTCGGTGAGTTTGCCTTTTGCTACGCGGGCGCTCAGTGCGGTGGCGATGCCATCGATAGCACGAACGGCGGCATCCGGCTGGATGTCATAAATTTTAACCGGATGCCCGGCTTGCGCGGCAACCTGGGCAATGCCCGCGCCCATGGTGCCGCTGCCAATCACCGCGATAATCGATTGTGGAGTCAGCATCATCATTTCCCCTTAAACACCGCAGGGCGTTTGGCGAGGAAGGCCGACACACCTTCGCGATAATCTTCACTTCTGCCTGCCATACGCTGGTAATCGCGCTCCAGATCAAGCTGCGCATCCAGCGTGTTAGTTTCTGAGGCATACAGCGCTTTCTTCACCAGACCAAGGCCGAAGGTTGGCTGGCTGGCAAAATGCGTGGCAAGCTGGCGGGCGGTATCGTTTAACGCTTCGTCGTCAACCACTTGCCAGATCATCCCCCACTGTAGCGCCTGTTCTGCGCTCAGTTTGTCGCCCATTAATGCCAGCCCCATCGCCCGAGCATGCCCGGCAAGACGTGGCAGATACCAGGTGCCGCCGCAATCCGGTACCAGACCTAGTTTGCTGAAAGACATCACAAAATTGACCGAACGCGCCGCAATCACGATGTCGCAACCCAGCGCCAGCGTGGCTCCGGCACCGGCGGCAACACCATTTACCGCCGCGATCACCGGCTTGGGTAATTTTGCCAGGCGCTTAACCAGCGGGTTGTAGAAGTTTTCCACCGACGCGCCTAAATCCGGTGCATCGCCGCTTGGGTCGACGTTGCGGTCGTTGAGATCCTGCCCGGCACAAAACCCGCGCCCGGCACCGGTAATCAGCAGGCAGCGAATGGACTCGTCGCGCTCGGCCTGCGTCAGCACTTCTGCCAACTGGCGGTGCATTTCGTCGTTAAAGCTGTTCAGGCGTTCAGGGCGATTGAGAGTCAGCGTCATCACGCCGTTTTGCACATCACTAAGAATGAAATTCATGGTTATCGTCCTTTAAACGCAGCGGGTCGTTTTTCGAGAAATGCGGCAATGCCTTCCTGCCGGTCTTCAGTGGCGGCCAGTAGCGTGAAAAGCTGGCGCTCATGCTGTAATCCCTGACTGAGTGAAAGCTCATGCGCCTGGCGCAGTGCTGTTTTCGCCGCCTGCAACGCCAGTGGCGCATGTTGTGCGATGCGTGCCGCCAGTTTTTTGGTGTATTCCAGCGTCAGGGCTTGTGGACAAACCTCTGCCACCAGTCCGGCAAGCTGTGCCTGTTCGGCGCTAATCGCTTCGCCCGTCAGTACCATTTTGTAGGCCAGCGCTTTGCCAACACTGCGAATCAGTCGTTGTGTGCCGCCCGCCCCAGGCATAATGCCGAGGGTGATTTCCGGCAGGCCAAAGCGTGCGTTGTCACCCGCCAGTACGATGTCGCACAGCATCGCCAGCTCGCAGCCTGCGCCCAGTGCATAACCGTTTACCGCCGCCAGCAATGGCTTGTTAAAGCGTTCGATACGCGCCCAAAGCTGTGGACGAGGATCGTTGAGCGTGGCGGGCATATCGCGGTTCGCCATCTCTTTTAAATCAGCACCTGCGGCAAAAAAACGCTCGTTGCCGGTAAGCACCACAGCACCAACGTTTTCATCGTGTTGCGCACTTTCCAGCGCCTGCGCAATGTCTTCGAGCAGCACGTTGTTTAACGCGTTACGCGCTTGCGGGCGGTTAAGCGTCAGGGTTAGCACGCGGTCATTCTGGCTAATCAGTAGCTCGTTCATTAAAGCCCCTGCGCATCAAAGTCGATGACCACGTTGTCGCCTTTCGGTAAGGCCTGGCAACTGAGGATGTAGCCCGCCGCCAGTTGGTCTGGCTCGAGGCTGTAGTTAACGCCCATTTCTACTTCACCGCTGACCACTTTGCAGCGGCAAGTGGCACACACCCCGCCTTTGCAGGCGTAAGGTAAATCCGCGCCCTGGCGCAAGGCCGCATCGAGAATGCTTTCGTCATCGGAATCGAGGATAATTTTGCGGTCGCGTCCGTCCTGGCGCAGCGTCACCACTTTGCCTGCCGCTTGCTCACGGCGACGCAGGCTTGGTGCGCTGCCAGGCGTGTTGAAGTGTTCAATAAAGATGTTTTGCTGTGCGACACCCATCGCCAGTAAAGCCGCTTCTGATTCCTGCATCATGCTTTGCGGACCGCAGATAAAGGTGCGGTCAAAGCCTTTCAAGTCGAGCAGATTGTCACCCAGCGCTTTGAGTTTCGCGCCATCAAGACGCCCGCTCAGCAACTCGCTTTCTTGTACTTCCTGGCTGAACAGGTAAATCAGTTGCAGGCGTTGCGGATAGCGGTCTTTTAAGTCGGCCAGTGCCTGGCGGAACATCATGCTGCGGCTGCTACGGTTGCCGTAAACCAGCGTGACGCAGCTGTCAGATTCAGTCGCTAATGTGGCGCTAACAATCGCTAACATCGGCGTGATGCCGGAACCGACCGCCAGCGCCAGATAGTTGCCTGCGGTGTCGTGCTGCGGCTGGTAACCAAATGTCCCCTGCGGGATCATCACGTCCATCGCCATTCCCGCCGCTAAATCGCTCACCGCGTACTGCGAAAAACGCCCGCCTTCGATGGCTTTCACCGCCACACAAATTTCACCGGGCTGTTCGGCGCGGCAAATGGAGTAGCAGCGACGTAACTCTTCGCCACCGAGACGTGTTTTCAGCGTCAAATGCTGGCCAGGTTTAAAGGCGTAATGTGTCTGCAATTCGGCAGGCACGGCAAAAGTGATGGCAACCGCTTCAGGAGTTTCCTGCTCAATGCGCGCCACCGTTAGCGAATGAAACGTTGTCATGGCAACCTCAAATACATTTAAAGTAATCAAAGGGTTCGCGGCAGCTATCACAGCGGTATAACGCTTTGCAGGCCGTAGAACCGAATTCGCTAATCAGCGAGGTGTGCAAACTGCCGCAGCGTGGGCAACTCACTTCCACCGCAGCTGATGTGGCGTGGCAAGCATGCCCTTGTGGCGGGCTGATGCCGTATTCACGCAGCCGAGTTTTGGCGGTTGGCGTCATCCAGTCGGTGGTCCACGCCGGGTGCAACATCTGTTCGATGTGCACCGGTTGGTGCCCTGCTTTTTCCATCGCTTCACGAATCGCCGCCAGCAGAAAATCTGTCGCCGGGCAGCCGGAATAGGTTGGCGTGAAACCGATGTGCCAGCCGTCATCACGATGGTGAACACTTCGTACCATGCCGAGATCGGTGATGGTCAGCACCGGGATTTCAGGGTCGCTGATTTGCCCGAGAATGCGCCAGACCTCGCGGGTTTGCGCCGGTTCCACCACATCGAGAGTTTGCATCTTTACCTCACTACCATTGCTGATTGGGGTACGCGCGTTGCAGGTACTGCATATCTGCCAGCAACGGGCCGAGATGTTCGGTATGCAGCCCCTGTTTGCCGCCGGTGCGATATTGCGCTTCCTGTGGTTTGACGAGTGTGGCCGCCAGCAACGTGCCGAACACTTCCTCTTCCCAGGCCGTACGCAGCGTGCGCGGGTCGACCGCAATCCCAAGTTGTGCGAGTTCGATTTCCAGCTCGTCGGCTTCAAACATTTCGCCGCTAAAACGCCACAGTTTGTTCAGTGAATGCTGCATTTTTTGCTGCGAAAACTCCGTGCCGTTGCCCAGACGCACCAACCAACCGCGGCTGAAGCGCAGGTGGTAACGCACTTCTTTGATAGCTTTCGCGGCAATCGCCGCCAGTTGTGCATCGCGGCTCAGCGCCAGGCGCTCAAACAGCACCACATGCCAGGCATCCAGCAGGTACTGGCGCATCAGGGTGTCAGCGAAATCACCGTTCGGCTGCTCAGCCAGCAACACATTGCGGTATTCGCGCTCGTCACGGCCAAATGCCAGTTTGTCTTCATCAAACTCGGCCCCCTGAAGTTCAGCGGCATAGCTCAGGAAGTTGCGCGCCTGGCCGAGTAAATCGAGGCCGATGTTCGCCAGCGCCAGGTCAATCTCCAGCTCCGGCGCGTGTCCACACCACGCCGTTAAGCGCTGTGCCAGCACCAGACAGGTATCGCCGAGGCGCAGGGTGTAGGTGGTTAACGGGGAATAAGTCATTTCACGCCTCACATGTGCTCGATGCCATCAGGGATGGTGTAGAACGTCGGGTGGCGATAAATTTTGGTTTCCGCCGGGTCAAAAAAGGCACCGCGTTCTTCAGGTTGTGAAGCAATGATTTCGCTTGCCTTCACCACCCAAATTGAGCAGCCTTCACTGCGGCGGGTGTAGGCATCGCGGGCGTTTTCCAGCGCCATTTGTTCGTCGGCGGCGTGCAGGCTACCCACATGGCGATGGGATAAACCTTGTTTACTGCGAATAAATACTTCGTATAACGGCCAGTGAACTTTGCTCATGTGTTTTTCCTTCAAATTCGGGTGTCAATGGTGGCATTCCCTCTCCCTGGGGAGAGGGGGCTACAAATTCTGTTTTGCGGCATACGCCAGCGCGGCTTCGCGCACCCATGTGCCCTCTTCCCAGGCTTTGCGTTTGGCGGCTAAGCGCTCTTCGTTGCATAGCCCACGTCCGGCGACCACTTCATTAAATTCGTGCCAGTCAATTTCGCTGAATTGGTAATGCCCGCTGGCTTCGTTCCAGTGCAGCCCTTCATCCGGCACAGTCATACCCAGCATTTCAACTTGTGGCACGGTGTTGTCGACAAAACGCTGGCGCAATTCGTCATTACCAAAACGTTTAATTTTCCACGCCAGGCTTTGCGCGCTGTTGGGTGAGTTGTCGTCGTTCGGGCCAAACATCATCAGTGCTGGCCACCAGAAACGGTTTATCGCGTCCTGCAACATCTGGCGCTGTTCTTCACTGCCCTGCGCCAGCACCATGCAGGCTTCAAAACCCTGGCGCTGATGGAAGCTCTCTTCCTTACAGATTTTCACCATCGCACGGGCATAAGGGCCGTATGAAGTGCGGCACAGTGCCACCTGGTTCACGATCGCGGCACCATCAACCAGCCAGCCAATCACGCCAATGTCGGCCCAGTTCAGCGTCGGATAATTGAAGATGGAGGAATACTTCATCTTGCCGTCGAGCATCTTTTGGTAGATGTCTTCCCGTGCACAGCCCAGCGTTTCTGCCGCGCTATACAGATAAAGCCCGTGTCCGGCTTCGTCCTGCACTTTCGCTAACAAAATGGCTTTGCGCTTTAAGCTCGGTGCGCGGGTCAGCCAGTTGCCTTCTGGCAGCATGCCAACGATCTCGGAATGCGCGTGCTGACCTATCTGACGAATCAACGTCTTACGGTATTCCTCAGGCATCCAGTCTTGCGGTTCAATCGCGATTTCCTGTGCGATTCGCTCATCAAAACGCTGTTGTTCAGTCACGTCATCACCTTTTATGATTCAAACTAAATTCACAAATCGGGTTTATGTGAATCACTTAATGATTAAAAGTTACAGATAAGTTAACCAAAACACCAAAATTAACACGCGCGGTTTGTGAGCTTTATCACGATAAATTTCAAATATTCTTTATTATTTATGTATATAAGCAAATCACCAAAACTACGCGTAATCAC
>NZ_JAHWLU010000105.1:0-17338 GCF_022134725.1 Buttiauxella sp. S19-1 | reverse complement strand
CGACCTACAAGTGCATGATTTCGTGAGTCGTTGTAGGGTGGATAAGCGATTGCGTCATCCACCGTTTGCATCAGTTTTGTCGGATGACGCTGCGCATATCCGACCTACAAGTGCATGATTTCGTGAGTCGTTGTAGGGTGGATAAGCGATTGCGTCATCCACCGTTTGCATCAGTTTTGTCGGATGACGCTACGCTTATCCGACCTACAAGTGCATGATTTCGTGAGTCGTTGTAGGGTGAATAAGCGATTGCGTCATCCACCGTTTGCATCAGTTTTGTCGGATGACGCTGCGCTTATCCGACCTACAAGTGCATGATTTCGTGAGGTGGATTAGCGTTAGCTACAGCCACCCGTTACGACGCAGCGATAAACAATTGCCGTAACTCGTGCAACTGGTCACGGAGTTGTGCTGCTTCTTCAAATTCCAGATTCTGCGCATGCTCCAGCATCTTCGCTTCCAGTTGATGAATTTTCTGTTGCAGGGCTTTCGGCGTCAGGATGATTTCATCATCTTCAATCACGCTGCGCGCTTTGCTCTTCATCCGGCCTTTGGTTTTCGCCATGCCTTCGCCAAGCTGCAGCACATCCACCACTTTCTTGTTCAGCCCCTGCGGCGTAATGCCATTTTCTTCGTTGTATCGTTGCTGTTTCTCACGGCGACGCTCCGTTTCACTAATCGCTTTTGCCATGGACGGGGTGATTTTGTCACCATACAGAATGGCTTTACCGTTGATGTTACGTGCCGCACGACCAATGGTCTGAATGAGCGAACGCTCAGAACGCAGGAAACCTTCTTTATCGGCATCCAGAATGGCCACCAGCGACACTTCAGGCATATCCAACCCCTCACGTAGCAAGTTGATGCCTACCAGCACGTCGAACTCGCCAAGGCGCAAATCACGAATGATCTCCATACGCTCGACGGTATCGATATCTGAGTGCAGATAACGCACCCGCTCGCCATGCTCTTCCAGATACTCTGTCAAATCTTCGGCCATACGTTTGGTCAGCGTGGTGACCAAAACACGTTCGTTGATTTCAACACGTTTACGAATCTCGGAAAGCAAGTCGTCAACCTGGGTGCCAACCGGACGCACTTCGATAATCGGGTCCAGCAAACCCGTTGGCCTGACAACCTGATCGACAACATCACCACCTGATTTTTCCAGCTCGTAATTGCTGGGTGTTGCCGAAACATAGATGGTTTGCGGAGCCAGCGCTTCAAACTCTTCAAATCTCAGCGGGCGGTTATCGAGTGCTGATGGCAGACGGAAGCCGTATTCCACCAGGGTTTCTTTACGCGCCCGGTCACCTTTGTACATGCCGCCGATTTGCGGAATAGTCACGTGGGATTCGTCGACCACCAGCAGGCCATCAGCAGGCAAATAATCGAAAAGCGTTGGTGGTGGCTCGCCAGGGCCACGCCCCGACAGGAAGCGCGAATAGTTTTCTACCCCAGAGCAGTAGCCCAGTTCGTTCATCATCTCTAAATCGAATTGAGTACGTTGCGACAGGCGCTGCTCTTCAAGCAGTTTGTTGTTCGCCAGCAAGACCTTTTTACGGTCAGCCAGTTCCACCTTAATTTCTTCCATGGCTTGCACAATACGTTCACGCGGGGTGACGTAATGTGATTTAGGGTAAATGGTGAAGCGCTGAATCACCTGGTCTATTTGCCCGGTCAGGGGGTCGAATAGTGAAAGCCGTTCCACTTCTTCATCAAACAATTCGACCCGTAACGCTAAATCGTCTGACTCTGCCGGGAAGATGTCGATGACTTCCCCACGCACACGGAAAGTCGCGCGCTGGAAAGCCTGGTCATTACGGGTGTATTGCAGTTCGGTCAAACGGCGCAAAATAGAGCGCTGATCGATGATCATCCCTTTGGTGAGATGCAGCATCATTTTCAGGTAGAGATCCGGATCGCCCAGGCCGTATATCGCCGACACCGAAGCCACCACAATCACATCACGCCTTTCGAGTAACGCTTTGGTGGCTGACAGGCGCATCTGCTCGATATGTTCATTCACCGAGGAATCTTTTTCGATAAAAGTATCGGAGCTCGGGACGTAGGCTTCAGGCTGGTAGTAATCGTAGTAGGAAACAAAGAACTCAACCGCGTTATCCGGAAAGAACTCTTTCATCTCGCCATACAACTGCGCCGCAAGGGTTTTGTTCGGTGCCAGCACCATGGTGGGGCGTTGCAAATCTGCAATCACGTTCGCCACGGTAAAGGTCTTACCGGAGCCTGTCACACCTAACAGTGTCTGATGGGCAAGCCCGTCTTGTAGCCCCTCTTCAAGGCGGCGAATGGCCTCTGGCTGATCGCCAGAAGGTTTGAATGCTGAATTTAATTTGAATGCTTTACTCATGAAGAGGCTACCTGATGAAGAAACGAGCGGGCCGGAGGATAATTTTACTCAGCACAGGAAATTTTGCCAGAAAAAGATACTGGATGAAAAACCAGTTCCTTGCACAAAAGTTTATGATACGGCCTCTTTTTGCCGTTTGGTTTACCGGTAAAACATTCCTCCCTCAGATATTTCAGCTGACTAAAATGGTTATCCCCAGATTTTTTTACCTTTTAACATTTGTCAAGCAGTGTCATAAAAGCGCAAGGAACATCTGTGGCACTTTTATTGCAGCGATTGATTTTATTCAACTCATTAATTTTAAACAGCTATTTGATAAAGTCTGGTTTAGCGCCAATTCATGTGCAAGCCGCGCCAGTCCTCGCTTACCGCAAGTTCTCTAACTCTAATGCACATGGTTATCCACAGGAATAGTGGATAACTGCTCTCAGCCCTTTTGCAGCGCAGACCGCAAAAAACCCTAAAATCTCTGTGAGTGGCATCAAAAATATTTTTCATCATTATTTTTGTCTTATTTTTGCTTAAAGATGAGCCACCTTTTCTTATGATCCTGCTCACGAATTGCGCATTATCATGGAGCAACTCTGCTCTCTTGCACCATCCCTGGCAGTGACCAGCACTGACAGAGTGCATTCGTCTTTTCGAGTTGTAGGCGACGAAGGTTTCTTCAACCTTTTTCATGAGCCTTTTCTCAAAGTTGCCATGTTCTGCCGCGCAAAAAGGTTCATGGCAAGGGAATTGCACAGTTTTACTTGTCCTGGTTTGAGTAGTGGACGCCACGCTGCGCTGTTAACCCGATCCGAAGGAGAATATCGATGTTGAGTCTGCGAGCTGTTAATCAGTTTTATGGTGAGAGCCATATTCTGTGGAACCTGGATCTTGAGCTGACTCCAGGCGAATGTACCTGTGTGTTAGGTGCGCCAGGAATGGGCAAAACAACGCTGGTTAACTGCATCACTGGTTACCTGCCCGTACAAAGTGGCAGTATGACCTGGCTTGAGGCAGGGCATCCTCCACAAGATTTGCTGACCCAACCTATTGAAGGCCGGGCGGCTCTTGGGATGAGTTATGTCGCCCAGGACAGACGCATCTTTTCCCAACTGAGCGTTGAGGAGAACCTGCAAATTGCGCTGTTAGCTGCCCGTGTGCGGACGCGGGCGATCCCATCGATGATCTATGAACTGTTCCCTGAACTTTATAGCTTGCGCCATGTGCGCGGTGGCGAGCTGTCAGGCGATCTTCAGCAGCAACTGGCATTAGCAAGGGCGCTGGTGACCGAGCCGAAACTGTTGATTCTGGATGAACCGACTTTTGGCAGCGGCCAGCGGTTTATTCATGATCTCAGCAATATCATCCGACGTTTAAGCCGTGACTTTGGATTAACTATCCTGTTAGTAGAACAGCGGTTGCCGTTTATTCGTCGTGTAGCAGACCGTTTCTGTTTGCTCCACCGTGGACGAAACGTCGCTCAGGGTCATGTCGCAATGCTGGACGACAAACTGGTTTCTAGTTGGATTGACCCATGATGGTGTATCAATCGACGGCATGATGGGTTAATCCGGTTCTGCCGTCACAACTGCCCGAGTTGCTTCTGTAAATCATCATCGAGATCGGCGAGTTCCCGTTGTAAATTGCATTGCCGTGTCACGGCTGAAAGCTCTACCAACGGCAAAGGGACTTTTGACACCCCAGCTTCACGCATCCAGCGCAACACCGGTTCCAGATGCCAAATAGCGGTTTTACCGTCGTGCACTGGTTGAGGAAACGCGTTCCGGCTGACCATCACTTTACGCATGTACTGACGCGAAAACCCCAGCAGTTCGGCAATATCGGTTAGTCCAACCAGGTCAGGCATCACTTCGACCAACACCGCACCTGGAATAATACGTTTCACGTCTTTAATGGCGGAAACAACGGCCTGCTTTGCCTCTTGCGCTTCACGCATGAAATTCAATGCAATGCGCCCGGTCACCCCCACGCCAACCAGTGCGTCATCGCAGCCTTGTGCGCCTAACGCCTCTACCCACTCAGCAGGATCCTGGCTTTTTTCTGGCAAGGTAAAAATCAATGTGAAACTAAATTCTGACATGTTCTGCTCCTTGAAACTTAATGTCTGATAATGGCCGGCGTACTTTGCTGACTACAGTTATCAACGACAAGACGTATTTGCCTGGCATGGTTGTACGCACTGCGCGGCGTACTCCAGATACAACTAATACAAAACTCACCGCACCGGCAGGCTTTGTCATTCCACGGACAATACATCTTCCCCCAGCAATGCGAACCACCAGGCTGGACCCGCCAGCCCTGACACTCCGCATAACTCAATGCTGCTTCAATATCCTTATTCGGGTGCAAACGCCGCTTCATAAAAACCTCCTGGCTATACTCTCAAAAAAGTTGTCATGTGACAACATGGAATTGAAAAGTAATTTACTCGCACTCAGCGTTTCTTCAAGGAGATGTTTTGGGCAACAACGGATTCAGGAATAGCGCCCGAAAAATTTATCGGGCGTTGCAGAAAGGAACACAAGATTTGCGAGTTATGCAGAAAGAAGTGAAATATCCAGATGGCTGCCGAGAGGGCTTTGCTCATTAAGTTGCGGGTAAAACGGAATTTCACCCAACATCGGGGCGTTTAAAACGTCACGTAACGTCGCGATGTATTCTGCGTGACGTTTGCCTGTTGGCTGAACGTCGTTGGCAATCCACCCCGCCAGATGCAGCCCTGCACTCCGCACCGCATGTGCCGTTAGCATGGCGTGGTTAATACATCCCAGTTTCACCCCAACAACCAGGATCACCGGCAGTTGCTGCTGGATAACCCAATCAGCAAAAGTGGCGGTCTGCGAAAGTGGCGTAAACCAGCCTCCCGCTCCTTCAACCTGTAACCAGTCAGCTTGCGAAGCCAGCGCTTCCAGCCCCAGAGATAGCTGTGAAAATTCAATAGGCCGCTCTTCCAACGCACTGACAATGTGTGGTGACGTCGGTTCCAAAAAAGCAAAAGGGTTCACCTGGTCATAGTCTACTTTGACGCTGCTATTGCGCTGCAATGCCAGTGCATCGCTATTGCGGATACCCGCAGCCGTCATTTCGCTTCCCGACGCTACCGGCTTATAACCTGCCGTACGGTAACCCGCCTGTGTGGCGGCTTGCAGCAAGGCGCAACTGGCGACTGTTTTACCGACTTCGGTATCGGTTCCGGTCACAAACCATCGTTTAATCACGTTCTATTACTCCACAAACGAGCTGCCATGTCAGAGGGAATTGCCCCTCTTTTTGCGGCCAGGCGAGACTTAATTTTTGCAATTGCTGACGGGTCATCAATGACGCTTTTCGTCCGTCATGAAGGTGTGTTGCGCCAATGCCTTTTAGCGAGTGCATGGCACTCATTACGCTTGGGTAAAATTGGCTAATCTCATGAATTTGTAGAGAACAACGCCAGCCTTCACAAGCCTGCTGAATCTGCTCAATCGAGAGGAATTGATTGGCATGTGAACGTTCGTCTACCGCGTGCCATGCGGTATGTAGCTCACTTAATGAGTTCGCCGCAAGCGTAGTAAATGCCACACATCCTCCCGAGCGGGTGATGCGATAAAGCTCACTCAATCCACTGTGTAAATCACTGCACCATTGCACCGCCAGGTTGCTCCAGGCTAAATCGACTTGCCCGTCAGGAAGTGCGATGGCTTCGATGTCACCTTCGAGATAACAATCTGCCGACTCACGTTGTGCCGCATAATTCAGCATTGCAGCAGAGAGATCTAACGCCGTCACATGGCAGCCTTTGTCACGCCATACGCGGCTGCACCAGCCGGTACCACACCCGGCGTCCAGCATCGTGGAGATACGTCGGCCTTCAAGCATATCGGTAAGAAATCCGCCGCTGATGCGCTGTAGCTCGGCGTGGCTGTCATAGGTGGGTGCCGCGCGTCCAAAAGCGGCTGCGACAGCGGCTTTGTTAACGAGTTGCGTCATACAGCGCCTCCAGAAGCTTGTCGATATCATCAGCGGTGTGGCTGGCGGTCAGCGTCACACGCAGCCTGGCGGTGCCCGGTGGAACCGTTGGCGGGCGAATCGCCGTCATCCAAAATCCGCGCTCACGCATGGTGGAAGCGAGGTTCACCGCAGCCTGATTTTCACCCACAATTAATGGCTGGATCGCGGTTTGCGAAGCCATTAATTTCAACGGCAGCTGTGCTGCCCCAGATCGGAAATGGGCAATATTGGCGCGTAATTGCGCACGTCTGGACTCATCGTGACGAATAACATTCAATGCCGCCGATAACGCGCACGCCTGTGCGGGCGGCATGGCGGTGCTGTAAATCAGATGACGGGCAAATTGCAGCAAATAATCAGCCAGTGATTCACTGCACAGTACCGCGGCCCCGCTGGCACCAAAAGCTTTGCCAAAAGTGACGACTAATAAATCCGGTTTGATCTGTTGCTGGTCACAACTTCCGCGCCCTTCTTCGCCCATAACCCCGATGCCATGCGCATCATCGACCATCAGCAAAGCCCCTGCATTACGGCTTATCTGCGCGATTTCAGCCAACGGTGCGGCATCGCCATCCATGCTGAAGACCCCTTCGGTTACCACCAGTTGTTGGCCTTGATGGGGATGCGCCAGCAAAGCTTGCAACGATGGCACATCATTATGTGTAAAGCGCCGCAACTGTGCAGGGCTGTTTATTGCCGCTTCCAGCAGCGAGGCGTGGCTGAGTTTATCGGCAATAATTCGATCCGATTTTTCCGTTAGCGCGGCAATCAGCGCCTGGTTCGCCGCAAAACCGGAAATAAACAGCAGCGCACGGGGAAACCCAAGCCAGTCGGCAAGCTGTTGTTCAAATTGCTGGTGCGTCTCGTGGTAGCCCGTGACATGCCCGGAACCGCCGCTGCCGACACCGTAAGTCTCGGCTCCCTGCTGCCAGGCCTGAATCACCTGCGCGTGGTGGCTCATTCCCAGATAGTCATTGCTGGAAAAATTCAGATAGCGGGTTTGGTTTTGCACAAGGTAGCGCCCGCTACCTTGTTGATTAACCTGGCGGATTCGGAAACTGTCATTTGCCCGCCGTTGCTCAAGCGCACTGTCGATACGTTGCTGCCAGGTCATACAGCCGCCGCATTGTAGTAATTCTCCGTATCCGCGGTGAGCAACTGTTCGGCCAGTTGTTGTTGCTGTTCGTTATCGCCCGCGTGGGTGGTGGTTTGCTGCGGGTTTAGGCCCAGCTTGCGGAACAATTGCAGGTCTTTGTCTTCTTCCGGATTTGGCGTGGTCAGCAGTTTGCAGCCGTAGAAAATGGAATTGGCACCCGCCATGAAACACATGGCCTGAGTTTGTTCACTCATCTGCTCGCGCCCGGCAGAAAGGCGCACGAAAGACCCTGGCATCATGATGCGCGCCACCGCGATGGTGCGAATAAAATCAAATGCATCGACGTCTTCGTTATCGGCCATCGGTGTGCCCTTCACCTTCACCAGCATGTTGATTGGCACGCTCTCAGGCGGCGTCGGCAGATTGGCAAGTTGCAGCAACAACCCTGCGCGGTCGGTTACGGTTTCACCCAGCCCAACAATGCCGCCGGAGCAGACTTTAATCCCGGCATCGCGCACTTTGTCGAGTGTGTCGAGGCGCTCCTGGTAGGTACGCGTGGTAATAATATTGCCGTAAAATTCTGGCGAGGTATCGAGGTTGTGATTGTAGTAATCCAGCCCTGCAGCGGCCAGGCGATCTGCTTGCGCACCGGTTAACGTGCCCAGCGTCATGCAGGTTTCCAGCCCCATTTCGCGCACGCCTTGCACCATTTGCTCAAGGTACGGCATGTCGCGATCGTTAGGGTTTTTCCAGGCAGCACCCATGCAGAAACGGGTAGAACCGGCGTTCAACGCTTTACGCGCCGAGTCGAGAACTTGCTCAACTTCCATCAAGCGTTCGGATGCCAGCCCAGTTTTGTATCGCGCACTTTGAGGGCAATATTTGCAATCTTCCGGGCATGCGCCGGTTTTAATCGACAGCAAGGTACTGACCTGAACATGGCGGGGATCGAAGTGCTGACGGTGAACTTGTTGTGCTTCAAACATCAGTTCGAGGAAAGGTTTTTCAAATAAAGCAGTGACCTGCGACATTGACCAGCGTGCGTGGTGAGCCATTGGGCGTCTCCAAAAAGGGTGTTGTTAGCCGTTGATTGACGTTATACTTGTAAACCTAAATCTTTTTTAAATGGTTTACAAGTCACCCTATGACCCCTGCTGATTTAGCGTTCGACCAACAACATATCTGGCACCCGTACACGTCTATGACCCAACCGTTACCGGTTTATCCGGTGGTAGCGGCTACGGGCTGCGAACTGCAACTTGCTGATGGTAAAGCCCTTGTTGACGGGATGTCGTCCTGGTGGGCGGCGATTCATGGCTACAATCACCCGCGTTTAAACCAGGCGATGAAAGACCAGATTGACCAGATGTCACACGTGATGTTCGGCGGTATCACCCACCCACCCGCGGTGGCACTGTGTCGTAAACTGGTCGCCATGACGCCGGAAAATCTTGAATGCGTTTTCCTTGCCGACTCCGGCTCTGTCGCCGTTGAAGTGGCGATGAAAATGGCGTTGCAGTACTGGCACGCAAAAGGCGAACCACGCCAGCGTTTCCTGACTTTCCGTCATGGTTATCATGGCGATACATTTGGTGCGATGTCAGTGTGTGACCCGGATAACTCGATGCACAGCCTGTGGCAAGGTTATCTCCCTGAACATTTATTTGCCCCTGCACCAGATTGCCGTTTTGACGACGAATGGAATGAAATGGACATCGTGCCGTTCGCCCGTTTGATGGCCGCCCATCGTCATGAAATTGCCGCCGTTATCCTCGAACCCATCGTCCAGGGCGCGGGCGGCATGCGCTTTTATCACCCTGAATGGCTGCGTCGAATCCGCCGCATGTGCGACCGCGAAGGCATATTGCTGATTGCCGATGAGATAGCGACCGGCTTTGGTCGTACAGGCAAATTGTTTGCCTGCGAACATGCAGGGATTTCAGCGGATATTCTGTGCCTTGGTAAAGCGCTGACCGGCGGCACGATGACGCTTTCCGCCACGCTCACCACGCGCCAGGTTGCCGATACCATTAGCGACGGCGAAGCCGGATGCTTTATGCATGGCCCGACGTTTATGGGCAATCCGCTGGCCTGTGCGGTCGCGACCGAAAGCCTCACCTTGCTGGAAGAAGGCCACTGGCAGCAGCAAGTTAATGCTCTGGAACAGCAGTTACTGGAAGGGCTTAAACCCTTGCAGAATTGTGAGCAAGTAGCAGATGTGCGCGTGCTTGGGGCCATTGGCGTGGTGGAAACGCATCATCCGGTGGATATGGCTGCACTTCAGGCGTTCTTTGTTGAGCAAGGCGTGTGGATCCGTCCATTTGGCCGCCTGATTTATCTGATGCCACCTTACGTCATCACGCATGAACAGCTAGCAAAATTGATCACCGCCGTAACGAATGCGGTAGAAAACCCGGCCTTCTTCAAAAGCTGAGCACCAGCAAGCCGCTCACAGATGCACTACACTTCGAGGATCTTTTCATGCGCCCAACCGGGAGAGTCAAATGAAAATCCTCATGGTTTTAACCTCGCACAATCAACTGGGCAATACCGGCAAACCCACAGGCTTTTGGCTTGAGGAGTTTGCCGCGCCGTATTATGTCTTTCGTGACGCAGGTCTGAATATTACTCTCGCTTCACCACAAGGTGGCCAACCGCCGCTTGATCCCAAAAGTGATGAGCCGGATGCACAAACCGACGACACTCGCCGTTTCCGTCATGATACTGACGCACAAAAGCGGTTAGCTAATACTGAAAAGCTTGCCACCATCCGCGCTGAAGATTTTGATGCGGTGTTTTACCCCGGCGGCCACGGGCCATTGTGGGATTTGGCAGAAGATGAACACTCGATCACATTGATTGAACAGTTTTGGGCGGCGGGTAAGCCTGTTGCCGCGGTTTGTCATGCGCCAGGCGTGTTACGCAAGGTGAAAAAACCGGATGGGTCACCGCTGGTGAAAGGCAAACGGGTGACCGGTTTTACCAATAGCGAAGAGGATGGCGTTGGCTTAACCGCCATCGTGCCATTCCTGGTGGAAGATGAGCTGAAAAAAGCCGGTGGGCTATTCGAGCGCACTGATGACTGGGGCGAGTACGCGGTGGTCGACGGGCATCTGGTGACCGGGCAAAACCCGGCGTCGTCAGCTGTAGCGGCCGAAGAACTGCTTAAACTATTGAAACTCTAGTAAGGAAGGTTCGGCTATGAAACTCTTTAGTCAGGATATTAAGGAAGGCGACAAACTTCCCGCACGCCACGTTTTTAACGGCATGGGTTACCAGGGCGACAACATTTCCCCGCATCTTGCCTGGGATGAAGTCCCGAGCGGAACCAAAAGTTTTGTCGTCACCTGTTATGACCCGGACGCGCCGACGGGCTCCGGCTGGTGGCACTGGGTAGTGGTGAATCTTCCTGCTGATACCCGCGTATTGCCGCAAGGTTCTGGCTCAAATTTAGTGGAGTTACCCGAACCTGCGATTCAGACACGCACCGATTTCGGCAAAGCGGGATACGGTGGAGCAGCACCGCCGAAAGGCGAAACTCATCGCTATATCTTTACCGTGTATGCCCTCGACGTGGAACAGCTTGAGGTTGATGAAAATGCATCCGGCGCCATGGTCGGCTTTAACGTCCATTTCCACTCTTTAGCCAGTGCCTCTATCACCGCAATGTTCAGATAGTCCGCTTTTTATGAAGCCGATTTGCACAATCGGCTTCCTGTTTCACTCAACTTAGTATAAAAAAGCAGGCTTTAAGACCCCATTTTAAAATTGCATTGCAAGGAGCAAGCCTTGAACACATTTTCGGTTTCTCGTCGGGCAGCTGTGCTCGCTTTTGCTGTGGCTTTGTCGGCCTGTAGCTCAACACCGTCGGCAGAACGCCCTTCTACACAAGCAGCACCAGGCACTCAATCTCGCCCGATTTTATCGTCCGATGAAGCGCAGAACTTTGTTCAGGCGCGCTACTTCTCATCTAAGAATAAAGATGAAGCTCCATGGACTCCTTCCTCGATTCGCCTTCCTCAGCAGCCTGACTTTGTTGTCGGTGCCGCGGGTGGGGCAGGTGTAACGCATACGTCTATTCAGGCCGCCGTTGATGCCGCCATGATGAAACACAGCAACAATCGCCTGTACATTGCGATTCAGCCGGGCGAGTACGCCGGTACCGTTTATATTCCTGCGGGTTCTGGCAGCGTGACGCTGTACGGCACCACTGATAACGCTGCTGATGTCAAAATCACCATGCCACTGGATTCTGAAATCGACGTGAATACCTGGCGCCGTGCCGTTAACCCAGCAGGCAAATATATGCCGGGTAAACCAGCCTGGTACATGTTTGATAGCTGCCAGAGCAAGCGCACTGCAACCGTCGGTATCATGTGTTCTGCCGCGGTCTGGTCACAGAACAATGGTTTGCAGATGCAGAACCTGACTATCGCCAACACCCTGGGTGACAGCGTTGATGCGTCTAATCATCAGGCCGTCGCGCTGCGTACTGATGGCGACAAAGTGCAGTTGAACAATGTTCACCTGCTGGGCCGTCAGAACACCTTCTTCGTCACCAACAGCGACGTGCAAAACCGCCTGTTGACTGACCGTCAACCGCGCACCCTGGTAACTAACAGCTACATTGAAGGCGATGTGGATGTGGTTGCCGGCCGAGGTGCAGTGGTGTTTGATAACACCGATTTCCGCCTGGTAAACAGCCGTACGCAAGAAGGCTCGGTATTTGCTCCGGCAACTCAGCCAAACATTTATTACGGCTTCCTGGCAATTAACAGCCGCTTCTCAGCTGCTGGCGAGAACCTTGCACAACTGGGCCGCGCCTGGGATGTTGAAGCCACTGAAAACGGTTATGCCGCAGGCCAGACTTCAAACGGCCAGGTGGTTATCCGTGACAGCGTGATCAACGAAGGTTTCAACAACGCGAAACCGTGGGGCGATGCCGTAGGTTCTAAACGTCCGTTCACCGGTAACATCGGTACTAAAGGCGAGAAAGGCGAAATCCAGCGCGACCTGAACGACGCTAACGCAAACCGCCTGTGGGAGTTCAACAACCGTGGCGTAGGTAGCCAAGTCGTTACCCACTAATATTAAGCCCATGGCTTAAAACAAAAAACCTCGCAATTGCGAGGTTTTTTATCAGCATAATCAAATGGTTATACTGCGTTAACCACCACCCACATCGGCCCCTGCCCTACAGCATAGCGGCCTTTCTCTTCAAGCAAACCTTGCTCACCCGTGATTTGATAAACCGCGATATGGTGCGATTTCTGGCCTGCAGCAATCAGATATTTACCTGAGTGATCAACGTTGAAGCCACGCGGTTGGCTCTCAGTCGGCTGGTAGCCTTCCACTGCCAGAACGCTACCATCTTCAGAAACACTAAATACCGTGATAATGCTGGCAGTGCGGTCGCAAGTGTAGAGATGCCGACCATCAGGCGTGATATGGATATCAGCCGCCCAACGGGTATCAGAGAAACCTGGAGGCATGATATCCAGCGTCTGCACGCACTCAATTTTTCCCAGGGTATTTTTCAGTTCCCACACATCCACAGAACCGTTCAATTCGTTAACGCAATAACCGTATTGCTGATTCGGGTGGAACGCCATATGGCGTGGCCCAGCACCTTCAACGGTGGTCACTTCTGCCGGGGTTTGCGCGACCAGATGGCCGTCTTCAGACAGAGTAAACTGGCAGATGCGATCTTGCTTCAATGCCGGAACCCACAAGGTGCGGTTGTCCGGGGAAATATTGGCGGAGTGGCAACCTTCTAAACCTTCCACCACATCGACAACCTCGCCAGGCAGACCGTCGTTAGCCAGGCTCACCACACTGACGCTGCCCGCATTGTAAGATGCGCTGAACAGGAAACGGCCTTGATGGTCGGTCGAAATGTGCGTTGGGCTGCCCGGAATTGACGTGACACCGGCTTCGGTAAGCATGCCGTCATCTGGCGCAATGCGGAAAGCAATCACACGAAACTCGGGGCGTACTCCCACGTACAGATAACGTTTGTCAGGGCTTATCACCATCGGCTGAACCTGTCCTGGCACGTCCACTACCTGAACCAGCGTAAGCTCGCCGCCAGAATTAAGTTGCCAAACGTGGATTTGCTGGCTTTCCGGGCTGGCGGTATAAACAGTTTGTTTCATGAATTATCTCTCCTCCCAACGTCTTGAGTAATAGTCACAAGGGTAGTGCGTTTTGCCGCTTCGTGTTGTCATTTTGAACAACGCCGCAAGCGGTGTAACATCGGCACAGGCCTTATGATTCTGAATTTGACTGGAACCCTAAATGACTTATCGCGTAATCGCCCTTGATCTTGACGGCACGTTACTCACGCCGCAAAAAACCATTCTTCCTGAATCACTGACAGCTTTACAACGCGCGCGTGACGCTGGCGTGAAAGTTGTCATTGTGACGGGCCGCCATCACGTTGCCATCCATCCTTTTTATCAGGCACTGGCTCTGGAAACACCTGCAATTTGCTGTAACGGTACTTACTTGTATGATTATCATGCAAAAAAGGTGCTTTCATCCGATCCTTTGCAGCCTCAACAAGCTAACCAGTTGATTGACCTACTGGATACCCATAACGTTCATGGGTTGATGTATGTCGATGATGCGATGCTGTATCAGGAACCAACAGGTCATGTTTTGCGTACCGAGAACTGGGCTAAATCCTTGCCAGAATCTCAGCGCCCGGTGTTCCGCCATGTGAATTCTCTGCGTGAAGCCGCACATGAAGTGGATGCTATCTGGAAGTTTGCGCTGACTGATGAAGACACTGTGAAATTGCAAAACTTCACACAGGTTGTGGAGCAAGAACTTGGTCTGTCGTGTGAGTGGTCATGGCATGATCAGGTTGATGTGGCACAACGTGGCAACAGCAAAGGCAATCGCTTAGCGCAATGGGTTGCATCTCAAGGTTTATCAATGAGCCAGGTCATTGCCTTTGGCGATAATTTTAACGATTTGAGTATGCTGGAAACTGCCGGACTCGGTGTGGCAATGGGGAATGCCGATGAGGCAATTAAAGCCCGTGCCGATTTGGTGATTGGCACCAATCTGGAAACCGGTATCGCCGAGACGATTTATAAGCATTTGTTGTAATGAATTTTATTGGCGGGCAGCGAAACACGCCCGCCAGTAATTCACGCGGTTATCGAAACACTCTTAATTTGCGCATACAACCATTGCCCCGGTTTTATCATTAGCTCGTCCCGCGCCCACGGGCTAATCCGCGCCCACAACGTTCTCGACCCGACTTCCAGTTGCACTTCCACCTGCCCTTCATCGTCATAACATTGCGCGACTTTCGCCCGCAACACGTTACGAATGCTGCTGTTGACTGGCGGCTGGAGAATCAATGAAACGTCTGAGGCCTGGATGCGAATGCGTAACGACGCCTGCAACGGTTTATCCAGTTTATTGACCCACAAATGCTGATCGCCCAGCGCCAGTGCAGTCATCGCGTAATGCGGATGATGTTCCAGTACGGTCACTTTGAGCACGCTACTTTGCTGCTCTTTCGGTAACCACGGGTGCATCACGCTACTGCCCCACACTTCTTCCAGATTGCCAAAGGCTTTCACTTTACCCGCATCCAGCACCAGCACTTTATCTGCCAGGTGGAGAATTTCTTCCAGCGAGTGGCTGACGTAAAGCATCGGGATGTTAATTTCTCGCGCCAGCCGCTGCAAATATGGCAGCAATTCACGCTTACGCGGAATATCCAGCGAGGCGAGCGGCTCATCAAGCAACAACAGTTCTGGAGATGTCAGCAAGGCACGGCCAATCGCCACACGCTGTTTTTCACCGCCCGAAAGGCTCCACGGGAAGCGCTCAAGCAACGGTTCAATACCAAGTAACGCGACCATTTTGTCGAACTGCCCTGCGGCGGATCTGTGCATACCGTATTTCAGGTTGCCACGCACGCGGTAATGCGGGAACAGGCGTGCGTCCTGGAATACATAACCAATACGACGTTTTTCCGGGGCCAGAAAATGCTTCTTTTCTGCGTCGCTCAACACCCGATCATTAAGCACGATCCGGCCTTGTTGCGGATGTGTCAGACCACTAATCGCATTAATCAGCGAGGTTTTCCCGGCACCTGAAACGCCAAATACTGCCGTAATGCCCATGCCGGGTAAGGTTTCGTTTATCTCAAGACGATGTTCGCCCAGCGTCTGAACAAAATTGAGTTCCAGCATCAGACTGCCCCTATCCGCTTACGGCTCTGTCGTGCCAGCCATTCCGCCACCAGCAAAGACACCAGCGCTAATACAATCGAAATCACGCACAAACGTGCTGCCGCATTTTCGCCGCCAGGGGTTTGAATCAGGGTGTACATCGCCGAAGGAATAGTGCGGGTTTCGCCGGGAATATTTGAAACGAAGGTAATAGTTGCGCCGAATTCGCCAAGTGAACGGGCAAACGCCAGCACCGTTCCGGCAATAATGCCCGGTAGGGTCAACGGTAGCGTGATGGTGCAAAATACCCGCCAGCGCCCGGCTCCCAACGTGCGAGCAGCCTGTTCGAGTTTCATATCTACGCCTTCCAGCGCCAGGCGAATCGCTCGTACCATCAGCGGGAAGGACATCACCGCGGCAGCCAGTACCGCTCCGCGCCAACTGAAAGCAAAAGTGATACCAAAAACATCGTAAATCCAGGCGCCAATCACGCCACGTCGCCCCATTGCAATCAGCAATAAGTAACCGACCACCACGGGCGGGAGCACTAAGGGAAGATGGATAATGCTGTCGAGCAGGGCTTTGCCAGGGAACCGGCAACGCACCAGCACCCAGGCAAAGAAGATCCCAAAAGGAAGACTAAACAACACCGCAAGGGTTGAGACTTTCAGGCTCAGCAGTACCGCCTGCCATTCGGGATCGGTCAATATCATTATTTGGTCGTAAATCCGTAACGTTGGAAGATAGCAGCCGCTTCCGGTCCTTTCAGATAAGTATAAAACGCACTTACCGTTGGGTTGTCGTGGCCTTTCACAATGGCAATCGGGTATTCCACTTTTTTGTGGGAATCTTCAGGGAATGTACCCACCACTTTCACACCTTTACTGGCTACGGCATCGGAACCATACACGATACCTATCGGTGCTTCGTCACGTTCAACCAATGCCAGGGCGCCGCGGACATCTTCTGCCGGAGCTAATTGTGGTGATAGCGTATCCCAGGCACCTAATTTTTGCAGCGCTTCTTTGGCATAAATGCCTGCCGGAACGTGGTCTGGATCACCCACAGCAAGACGGCCACCTTTCAGCAACGCAGCCCAGTCAGTTTTAGCATTAATCGCAACATCGCCAATATTGCTGGCTTTAGGTGCCACCACTACCAGACTGTTGCCGAGCAGTGTTTCACGGGAATCGGCTTTAATCGTATCTTTGCCGACCACGTAATCCATCCATTTCTGGTCGGCAGAAATGAATAAATCAGCAGGTGCGCCAGCTTCAATTTGGCGCGCCAACGTTGAAGATGAAGCGAAAGAAGAGGCAATTTCGACCGTCTTCCCTTTCTGATATTGGGTCGCAATATCCTGCATCGCGTTAGTTAACGATGCGGCAGCAAAAACGGTAATTTTGTTGTTATCGGCGAATGCTTGCGCGGCCATTGTGACGCTCAGTGCCGCGCCGAATGCCAGACGTACCCACTGCTTAGCCATGTTTTACTCCATTGAGTTTCGTTATGTAGCGCACAATATAACGATGCTAAGAAGGAATTTACAGAACTTATCGGCAAGAAAGCCGGAAACTTGATCCAAATCCTGGTTGCCTGTTACATGAGCATGAAGCCAGACAAGTTTCATTCAATACCAATATGGCACCTGAATTATATTCAGATAATATATAAATC
>NZ_JAHWLU010000104.1:0-17554 GCF_022134725.1 Buttiauxella sp. S19-1 | reverse complement strand
GTGATGAAGTTTGCATTTACCCCCAATTGTTAAACATATGTTTACAACACTCTGCCTGACCACTATCTGGTGGCTTTCCAGTTCGTGTTTTAAATTAGCCAACACTCCTCTTTAAAGGTGAGTTATTAGGTGCCAGGTAATTGAACCATGGAAAAGCTCATAGTAAAAATCATTGAACAGAAATCCATTCATGGAATAAATCATTGAACTAGACTTGAATCGTCTGTTTATAGATGAAGAGAGAAACGCGATGCCTAAACAGGAAGAAGGGAAATTTGATTATAATTTAATACATTACCTGGTCACCATTGTCGAAACGAGCAGTATGGTGAGTGCAGCAGAAGTATTGGGGGTTGCGCCTTCAGTCGTCAGTTACGCGGTAAAAAAACTGCGTGATCATTACGGAGACCCGCTTTTTGTTCGTTCGCTCAATGGTGTGAAGCCCACTTCGCTGGCGCTGAATCTTTATCAGAAATTCACGTTGATCAATAACGACATTATTGAAGCGATTAATCTCAAACAGTTACAAAGTACTGCGACGCGTAAAATTTTCATCCAGACAGAATCCTTAAGCGAGTTATGGATTACTGAGAAACTTTGGGAACACGGTATTGTTCCTGAGGAGTGCGTGGTGGAGTTCTGCAGCCTACCTGCAACCAACGAGCAACGGAGTAATAAACTTCGCAGTCGGGAAGTAGACCTGGATATCGGTTTAACCATTCAGGGTGACAGCAACATTCTCGGGACAACTCTTTACTCGTTTGAATACGTCATTATATGCCGCCAACAGCACAAAACCGTAGGTGACAGCATTACCCTGGAACAGTTCACCCAGGAAAAGTACCTCGGCTTTAGTTTGCGCCATTCAGATACGCAATTAAAAAATGACTTTAGCCGCGTGATAAGTTCGCGAGTTCTTGCCCCTGAAATCCGAAGTGAAAGCGCAGTCAATTTGCTTTTGGCCACGCTATCAAGAGATTTACTACTGATTATTCCTAAACAATACTCCTCGTTCATTCGATCTTTCCTGCCATTCAGAGAGGTCAAGTGTGATTTCTTCCAACAAAGCAGTCTCTATTTCAACGCGCACATGCATAAACAAAATGGGGATGACGAGTTGCTAAACAAAATAGTCAGCATTTTGAAAGCACCGATAATGGCGGATGAGAACATTTTTTGAAGTATAAAATTGGGTAGTATCATCGTGCAGGGAAATCCTCCCCCGCACGATGTTCAGACTTAAAAGCCTAAACTATCCAGCAAATCATCAACCTGATCCTGGCTTGCCACCACACCCGCCGCGCTGGCGTTCATTTGTGGGCCGTTAAGCAGGCTGTCAGCCGGGCGTTTTGCTCGGGCATCCAGTTCTGGCATGTTCTCCATCAACACCATCAACAACTGGCGTTCAATTTCCTGGATAACATCCATCATGCGCTTGATTACCTGGCCGGTTAAATCCTGGAAATCCTGTGCCATCATGATTTCCAGAAGCTGGGCATTAGTGAAACTGGTATGCGACGGGACGCCAGATAAATAACTACGCGTATCGGTGACCAGTTCACGGGCATCACCCAGCTCGATGGGGTTTTCAAACCAGGCGTCCCAACGGCCAGTTAATGCTTTGGCATCGCTTTCCATTTTATTCTGGTGAGGCTGTGCGAGCTCCACGCAGTTCAGTGCGCGTTCGGCGGCCTGCGCCGTCATTTGCACCACATAGTCCAGACGGTCGCGGGCATCAGGAATAGCTTCCGCCGCTTCAGCAATCGCCTGGTCAAGGCCCAGTTCGCGCAAGCTGTCACGCAGCATACGGGTCAGGCTACCTATCCGAACGATAATATCGCCGGTTGAATTTAACTCTGACGCGGGGTTTGTAGATGAGTGCATGTGCCTCTCCTTACATGCCGAGCTTTTCGAAGATTTTGTTCAACTTCTCTTCCAGAGTGGCGGCGGTGAACGGTTTCACCACATAACCACTCGCCCCGGCTTGTGCTGCGGCAATAATGTTCTCTTTCTTCGCCTCAGCCGTCACCATCAGCACTGGCATTGCCGCCATTGCGCCATCGGCACGAATGGTTTTCAGCAACTCCAGGCCATCCATGTTCGGCATGTTCCAGTCAGAAATCACGAAGCCAAAGCCGCCACCATTCAGTTTATTCAACGCATCAACGCCATCTTCAGCCTCTTCAACGTTGTTGAAACCCAGCTCTTTTAACAGGTTACGGACAATGCGACGCATGGTAGAGAAGTCATCCACCACCAAAAATTTGAGTTCTTTATCTGCCATTTATAGAGTTCCTTCGGTTAAATACGTATTGCCTGTCCGGCACTAATCTTCATCAACATCTGCTGACTAATCTGGCTTAAATCGACCACTTCGCTAACGCCACCACTGTTAATGGCTTCACGCGGCATGCCGAACACCACACAACTTGCTTCGTTTTGGGCGATGGTCCATGCCCCGGCTTTATGCATTGCCAGCATCCCGGCGGCACCGTCATTCCCCATTCCGGTGAGAATCACGCCCACGGCATTTCTCCCAGCGAATTTCGCCACGGAATGGAACAACACATCCACGGCCGGGCGATGCCGGTTCACAGGTGGGCCATCGTGAATCTTGATTTGGTAGTTCGCCCCGCTGCGAGCAAGCTCCATATGTTTATCACCAGGGGCGATGTACGCATGACCTGGCAATACGCGCTCGCCATCCTCAGCTTCTTTTACGGCTATCTGGCACAACTTGTTGAGCCTGTCGGCAAACGAGCGCGTAAAACCTGGCGGCATATGTTGGGTGATCAGCACCGCTGGGCTTGAAAGCGGCAACGGTTGTAGCACATGGCGAATCGCCTCAGTACCACCAGTTGATGCACCGATGGCTATCAATTTTTCTGAACTGAGCAATGGCCCGGCTTTGATTGCCATCGGAGCCGCCGCTGGTGCGCGTGCGGCCAGTTTGGCTTTGGCCGCGGTGCGCACTTTCTCAGCAATAGTTTCGCTGTACGCCAGCATCCCTTCGCGGATCCCCAACTGTGGTTTAGTGACAAAATCAATCGCCCCCAACTCCAGCGCCCTTAAAGTGACTTCCGAACCTTTCCCCGTCAGTGATGACACCATCACCACCGGCATCGGGCGCAGACGCATCAATTTTTCGAGAAAATCCAGCCCGTCCATACGTGGCATTTCGACATCCAGCGTCAGTACGTCCGGGTTAAATTTTTTAATCAAATCCCGCGCCACCAGCGGGTCTGGCGCGGTTGCCACCATTTCCATGTCGTCATGACTGTTGACTATCTCAGTCATGATTTGACGCATCAGGGCAGAATCATCGACACACAGCACAGTTATTTTTGTCATGATTTTTCCTTACTCAGTCCATATACCGTCTGCCCACGCAGCAAAAATTCGCGGCTGAGATTACTGAAATTTTCCGAATGCCCGGCAAACAGCAATCCGCCCGGTTTAAGCAACGGTACAAAGCGCTGCAAAATTTGCTGCTGCGTTTCTTTATCGAAATAAATCATCACGTTGCGACAGAAAATGGCATCAAATGGCCCAGGAATTGGCGCTTGCTTGTCCAACAGGTTGATTGGCGCAAATTCCATATGACTGGCCAGATCGCTACGTACGCGCACCAGCCCATCGTGTGGCCCGGTGCCGCGCATGAAATAGCGCTGCATCTGGAGTGGAGCCAGCGTTTTCAGTTCATCCTGGCGATAAACCCCACTTTGCGCCTTCTCCAGAACCTGAGTGTCAATATCACTGGCAAACACTTTCCAGCGCCCCGGCGCCATCCCGATAACATCGGCTAGCGTAATCGCGATGGAGTAAGGTTCTTCTCCGGTCGAGGCCGCAGCACTCCACACTTTGTATTCACCACTCCGTTTACGCGCATGCTCTGCGAGAATCGGGAAATGGTGACCCTCGCGAAAAAATGCCGTCAGGTTTGTGGTCAGGGAATTAATGAACGCCTGCCATTCGGCATTAATACCGTTGGCTTCCAGCATGCTCAAATAGTGCCCAAAATCCTCCAGCCCTAAAGTGCGCAAACGGCGCACCAGGCGGTTGTAAACCATGTCGCGTTTATGATCGGCCAGCACAATACCTGCGCGCTGGTAAATCAACTGGCAGATCCGACGAAAATGCGTGTCGGACAGCGGTAGACGCTGTGTCATCTGTAACATTAATGACGTTTGTCCGTTGGACAGTGGTGATGTCATAGCGCCTTCTTGATCATGGAGTGACAAGCACCCCGTTAGTGACTAAATCTTTGCTGATGCCTTGTTCAGTAGCACTTTCCAGATTAAACACTGCAACGACACCACTCAGGTGTTCGGCCTGGCTTGCCAGCGCATCGGTGGCGGCTGCGGCTTCTTCTACCAGTGCAGCATTCTGTTGGGTGACCTGATCCATCTGGCTGACGGCCTGCGCCACCTGTTCGATGCCGCGACGTTGCTCGTCAGAGGCGGAAGCAATTTCGCCCATAATGTCGTTAACCTGCGTCACCGAACGGACGATCTCCGCCATCGTCGTCGCGGCGGTATCCACCAGTTGCGAACCCTGATGCACGCGGTCAACCGACTCTTCAATCAACACTTTGATCTCTTTTGCCGCCTGCGCACTGCGTTGTGCCAGGTTGCGCACCTCGCCTGCGACTACGGCAAATCCACGCCCTTGCTCGCCAGCACGAGCCGCTTCAACGGCGGCGTTCAGTGCCAGAATATTGGTCTGGAAAGCGATGCCATCAATCACGCTGGTGATGTCACCAATTTTCTTCGAGCTTCCGGCGATATCGTGCATGGTACGTGCGACATTGGCCGCTTGCTGGCCGCCTTGCTGCGCGGTATCGGCGGCAGTGCGAGAAAGCTGCGCTGCCTGGCGCGCGTTGTCGGCGTTCTGGCTCACGGTTGCGGTGAGTTGTTCCATACTAGCGGCGGTTTCCGCCAGCGACGCAGCCTGCTGTTCGGTACGTGATGAAAGGTCATTGTTGCCCGCAGCAATTTCTGCGATACCGGTGTGCATCGCGCTGCTGCCCTGGCGAACCTGCCCCACCGTCTCTTTAAGCTCCTGCTGCATGTTTTTCAGGCTGCGGAAAATCTCAGAGATTTCGTTACGCCCAAAGACACCGATCGGGCGTGCCAAATCCCCGGCGGCAATATGCTCAAAATGACTGCGGACGATTTCAAGTGGGCGCACCAGCATTCTGCGTGACCAGACGATTGAGCCAATCAGCATCAGAATCGCAATCACCGTGACACAGGCAAAAATAATGGCCGAGATCTGGTAATTGGTTTTGCTGTCTGCACTCGACGCCGCCACGATGTCATTAATACTTTGCTGCCAGGCATTAAAGTTGGCATCAAAAATATCCTGTGACTTCTGAATCGGCGCGCTGAGGAAATCAGAAAGCTGATTGCTCTCAAGCCAGGTCGACTGATGCTGCAGATCATCGCGCCAGGTGGCGTAACTTTGTTTGGTTGACGCCATCATCACCTCACCTTCTTTATTCAAAGGTGGGATTTCCAGAAACTGGTTAAACAACATGTCAGCCTGTTTCAGGCTGCCGCGCGCGTTGGCCATCAGCCGTTTAATATCGTCTTGCGGATAACTGAGTGCCGTCAGCGTCCCGGCCCGGCTCAGCGCCGTGCTGGCCTGCAACAAAGCCGCACGGCTTTGCGTTAGGGTGTCACGTTGCTGGTTTCCGACTTCAACCATTTTTAAATTCTGAAAGTCATCCCTGAATGCCCAAAAGGACAGTCCATTACTGCCAATCTGCAATACGCCGCAGACGATCAAGATTAACAACAGCGTGGTCGAAATTCGGATACGGTTGAACATCACATCCCCTCAGCTGGCATGTCTGGCAGCCATTAATGATTCTTAGAAAGTTTCCCAATTGTCGTCATGCCCACTGACGGTGGCTTTACTGGTCTTGAGAACCGGTGTCGCCACACTCGAGGCAATAACAGCAGGCGTCGTCGCAGGTTCAGCCTGTAAACGGAAGGCTGCGACCAGTTGGTTTAGCATGCTGGCTTGTTCTTCAAGGGCGGCTGCGGCAGAAGCCGATTCTTCCACCAGTGAAGCGTTCTGTTGCGTGACGCGGTCCATTTCAGACACCGCCAGCGCAACTTGATCGATACCGCGGCTTTGTTCGTCAGAGGCGGAAGCAATTTCGCCCATGATGTCTGTCACCCGCGTCACCGCATTGACGATGTCGCTCATCGTTTCCCCGGCGCTTTCCACCAGCACTGAGCCGGTATCCACGCGGGAAACTGAATCTTCAATCAGCGATTTGATCTCTTTGGCGGCCTGCGCACTGCGCTGCGCCAGATTACGCACTTCGCCCGCGACTACCGCGAATCCACGGCCTTGCTCACCGGCACGTGCCGCTTCCACCGCGGCGTTCAGCGCCAGGATGTTGGTCTGAAAAGCGATGCCATCAATTACGCCGGTAATGTCAGCGATTTTTTTCGAGGAGCCTGCGATGTCGTGCATGGTTTTCACCACGCCATCCACCACTTTGCCGCCACGTTGGGCCGTTTCGGAGGCGCTTAAGGCCAGTTGTGAAGCCTGGCGGGCATTTTCGGCGTTCTGTTTCACCGTCGCAGTAAGCTGTTCCATGCTGGCAGCTGTTTCTTCAAGCGAAGCGGCTTGCTGTTCGGTGCGCGATGAAAGGTCATTATTTCCGGCAGCAATTTCGCTGGCTCCGCTATAAATCGCGTCGGAACCATCACGCACGCTGCCAACGGTGATAATCAGTTCTTGCTGCATATGGCGCACGCTGGAAGTCAGCACGCTGATTTCATTGCGCCCGCTGGACACGATATTTTCCGTCAAGTTGCCGTTAGCGATTTCACGAATATGGCCGATAACCACTGACAGCGGTTGCAGCAGAATGCGGCGCATCCCAGCCCACACCAGCAGAATCACTGCAAAGAGCGCTAACGCCAGTCCGGCGATTTGCCATTTGGCAAAGTTGTAATTATGGGTGCTGGCAATAAACGACTGCTCATACATGCGGTCGTTCATGGCGATGTAATTGCCATATTCAGTCTGAAGGGCGTTTTGCAGGCTTTGTGTGGACTGCGCAAAATAGGCGTCCATGTTGCCACTTTCCAGGTAACCCACCAGTTCGCTCAGCGCCTGGTTGTAGTTCTGGTAATCGTCATCAATGCCTTTGACCAGGGTTTCCAGCTCTGGGTTAATAGCGGGGATTTGTTTAAACAGGGCGTAATGTTGCTGGGCGCTGGCCAGGGATTTTTTAGCGTTATTGAGCAGTTCGGTTTTAGCCGCACTTTGCCCGTTGCTGGCATCCATCATCATACGAGCGGCGGAGCGGCTGAGATTGATGCGGGTTTGCAGCATCAATTCCCAGGTATTAGCCAGTTCCGATTGTTGAACGCGTAACTCTCTGGAAACTTTAAAACTGTCGTTATTATCTTTAAGTGAGTTAAAAAACATTCCGCCAGAGATGAGCTGGAGGAGTGCAAACACCACCAACACCATCAAAAGCACGGTGACAACGCGAATACGGTTCAACATATAACACCCTTTTAATGATTTCTTATCGGTGTTATCGGCATACGGTGTCGAAACTTTACGTGAAACTTTTGGGATGTTTTTGTCGGATAAGGACGTCGGGGCACTGCGTTTGCCCAACCTACGGACGAGCGGACAATGGCGGTAGTTGCATGATTGCTGACATGTTGTTGCATAAGGCATTCTGTATTAACAAATGCGACAAAAAGTAAAAAATAGTTGAATCCGGACGCTGTTTGCTTCAATTTATGGGCCGAATACTTATTGGGCAAACATAATAATTATATATGGTTCAATAGGTTAAATTATTGTTACTAAACCGGATGGGGTTACTACGTAAGTGTCAAACTCAAACAAACTCACGCTGTTTATTTTGCTATTCATGTTCGCCGGTATTCTCTCGGGCGCCGCCATTCATGAATACGCTGCCGCAGACAACATCAAAAGTTATGCCGAAAACATCACGCTGTTTACCGACATTTTTTTACGACTGATCAAAATGGTGATTGCCCCTTTGGTGTTTAGCACCTTAACGGTTGGCATCATGAAGATGGGCGAAACGTCAACTATTGGCCGCGTCGGTGGTAAAGCGATGGTGTGGTTTGTCTCCTCTTCCATCCTTTCCATTCTGGTGGGTTTGTTCATCGTCACGCTTCAGCAGCCAGGTGCGGGCATGAATCTCCAGGTTCCGGCAGGTGATGTGCAAACCGGCCTTGCGGTTAGCGGCATGAACCTGAAAGCCTTTATCTCGCATACCATTCCAACCAGTATTGCGGGCGCGATGTCGAATAACGAAATCCTGCAAATAGTGGTGTTCTCTTTATTCTTCGGTATTGCGGGCGCTTCGCTTGGCGAGAAATTCAACACGCCATTAGTGGCAGCGCTGGATGTGGTTTCCCACATCATGCTGAAAGTGACGGGTTATGTAATGTACGTGGCACCGCTGGCAATTTTTGCCGCGATATCTTCTGTGGTGGCCACCGAAGGTTTGGGTATTTTGCTCAACTACGCCTCGTTTATCGGCGGTTACTATCTGGCGATCATCCTCACCTGCATGGTGCTGATTGGCGTCGGTTACATGGTGCTCAAGCGTGATGTGTTCCGCCTGATTGCCATGCTCAAAGACCCAGTTCTGGTTGCGTTTACTACCAGCAGCTCAGAAGCGGCTTATCCTAAAACATTGGATCAGCTCACGCGCTTTGGTTGCTCACGTAACATTGCATCCTTTGTTCTGCCGATTGGTTATTCGTTCAACCTGGTCGGTTCGATGGTGTACTGCTCTTTTGCTTCGATGTTTATCGCCCAGGCCTATAACATCCACCTGAATTTCTCTGAGATTGTGGTACTGATGCTGACGTTGATGCTGGCATCGAAAGGTATCGCTGGGGTGCCGCGTTCTGCACTGGTGGTGCTGGCTGCCACCATTCCAAGCTTTAATATCCCGGTGGCAGGTATTTTGCTGCTGATGGGTATCGACCACTTCCTCGACATGGGCCGTTCAGCGATTAACGTGCTGGGTAACGGTGTGGCAACAGCGATGTTGTCGAAAAACGAAGGCGAGATGGAAGAAGAAGTCGAAGCTGGCGAACGCGTAGAAGCGTAATACGCTGATGATAGTGGCGGATGGCGCTTGCGCTTATCCGCCCTACAAAAAAACCGCATCGCGTAGGTCGGGCAAGCGCAAGCGCCACCCGACAACCCGCTAAGCCAAATCAGGCTACGCGGCTAACATCATCGATCAGTGCCATCTCTTCGCTATTCAGCAACTTCTCAATGTTCACCAGAATCAGCATACGGTCACCCAGTGCGCCGAGGCCAGTCAGGTATTCCGTTGACAGCGTGACGGCAAATTCAGGTGCCGGGCGGATTTGTTCAGCCGTCAGCGACAACACATCAGACACGCCATCCACCACAATCCCCACCACACGTTGGCCGAAATTCAGCACGATAACCACCGTGTTATCGTTATATTCCACGTCATCTTGCGCAAACTTAATGCGCAAATCGAGGATAGGCACAATCACACCGCGCAGGTTGGTCACCCCTTTGATAAACGCAGGCGTGTTGGCAATACGCGTGACTTGATCGTATCCGCGAATTTCCTGCACTTTTAAAATGTCGATGCCGTACTCTTCGTCGCCGAGAGTGAAAACGAGGAACTCTTGCCCTACCGTTTCCCCGGTCATTTTTGTCACATTAGTTAATCCAGTCATTTAATTATCCTATTCTAAAACCCGGAGGATCAGGCGGCGTGGCCGGCCATACGTTGTTCACGGTTCAAACCTTGCAGCGCAGAAACATCAACAATCAGCGCCACACTGCCATCGCCAAGAATGGTGGCAGCAGAAATACCCGGCACTTTGCGATAGTTACTTTCGAGGTTTTTCACCACCACCTGGTGCTGACCAATCAACTGGTCGACCAATAGTGCGTAACGCCGTCCGGCACTTTGCAAAATCACCACGATGCCCTGCGTCGCTTCAGTTTTAGCGCCAGTCACATCAAACACTTTCCACAGTTCAACCAGCGGCAAGTATTCGCCACGCACTTCAAGCACGCGCTCGCCACCCGCCAGCGGATGCAAATCATCTTCCTTCGGCTGTAACGACTCCATCACCGCGTTGAGCGGCAAGATAAAGACTTCGTCACAAACTTTGACCGACATGCCATCAAGAATAGCGAGGGTCAGCGGCAACATAATGCGGATGGTGGTGCCGACATTGGCCTGCGATTTGATTTCAACATGGCCACCCATTTCCTGGATGTTACGTTTCACCACGTCCATACCGACACCGCGCCCGGACACATCAGTGACCTGCTCGGCGGTGGAGAACCCTGGGGCAAAAATCAGCATGCCCACTTCATCGTCAGACATGTTTTCGTGTACCGCCATGCCTTGCGACAGCGCTTTGGCAAGAATGCGCTCACGGTTCAGGCCAGCACCATCATCAGAAACTTCGATGCAGATATTCCCGCCCTGGTGTTCTGCCGAAAGAATCAAATTTCCTACCGCCGATTTACCCGCCGCGTGGCGTTTTTCCGGCGATTCGATACCGTGGTCGAGACTGTTACGCACCAGGTGAGTTAATGGGTCAATAATGCGTTCGATTAAACTTTTATCCAGCTCCGTTGAGCTACCCTGCAAAGTCAGTTCGACTTGTTTACCCAATTTACCCGCCAGATCACGTACCAGACGCGGGAAGCGACTGAAGACATACTCCATTGGCATCATTCGGATAGACATCACTGACTCTTGCAGGTCACGGGCGTTACGTTGTAACTGACCCATACTGGTAATCAATTCGCCGTGTTCAACCGGGTCAAGTTCGTTGGAACGTTGGGCTAACATCGACTGGGTAATCACCAGTTCGCCTACCAGGTTAATCAGCTGATCGACCTTTTCCACGGCGACACGGATGCTGCTTGACTCACTGACACGCGGCGGTTTGCTTTCTCTTTCGCTACGTGGTGCAACGGGTGCCGCAACCGCAGCCACTGGTTGCTCTGCATTCACAGCAACAGCAACCGGCGTTTCAGCTGCTACAACTTCCGCAACTTCTTCTGCTGTGCCGCTTGCCACTAATGGCAGGAATTCGATCTGTTCAGGTTCGATAACAAAACAGAGCACCGCGCTGATGTCATCGGCACAGACGGTGGTTTCCAGCGTCGCGGTCACTGAGCTTTCACCCTGCTCGACATCGCTTATCGTGCCGAGGTTAGATAGCTCCTCGAGCAACAAACTGCGCTCGCTGGCTTTCAAACCGGTAATGGCAATGCGTAAATAGCCGTCACTGGCAGGCGCTGTTTCAACAGTTTCTTTTTCAACAACCGTTAATTTTGTAGCCTGCGTTGGGGCTTCACCTTTGGCTTCCAGAGCCAGTTGGCGTAACGCTTTGCAGATATAATCGAAACTCTCAGCATCCGGTTCCTGGGAGTTTTTATAAGCGTCCAACTGTTCCTGCATAATATCTTTGGTTTCCAAAAACAGGTTGATGATATCGGTGTTGAGTTGCATCTCACCACGTCGCGCTTCGTCCAGCAGGTTTTCCATTAAGTGCGTGGTTTCCTGCAAAATGGAGAAACCGAACGTTCCCGCGCCCCCTTTGATCGAGTGCGCAGCACGAAATATGGCATTCAGCTGTTCTGAATCCGGCGCTTCAGACACCAGGTTCAGCAGATGTTGTTCCATATCAGCCAGTAGCTCGTCGGCCTCGTCAAAAAATGTTTGGTAAAAATCGCTGATATCCATACTCACGCTATCACCTCGTACCGGATTGTGGCGGTAATGTGTTCTGCGCCGGTTCTACGGCCACAGGTTGTTGGAGAATGCTTAGTGGCTGATTATCGCTTTCTGCGTTTTCGTGCACGATGGCCTCTTCAGCTTGTTTATTCAGTACCAGCAAACTAATGCGTCGGTTGATCGCATCGCCAGGTCCGCGGTTTGTCAGGCGCATGGTGGATGCCATGCCCACAACACGCAGGACCTTGCCGTCGATAAGTCCACCCGACATCAGTTCGCGCCGCGAAGCATTTGCCCGGTCCGCAGATAACTCCCAGTTGCTATAACCACGCTCTCCCATGGCATAAGGCAAATCATCAGTGTGACCAGACAAGCTAATTTTATTAGGAAAATCATTAAGTAACGGCGCAATACTGCGCAGAATATCGCGCATATAAGGCTCAACTTCAGCGCTACCGTTTTTAAACATTGGGCGGTTCTGGCTGTCGATGATTTGTATCCGCAGCCCCTCTTGAACCAGGTCAATCTGCAGATGCGGACGCAGTGCTCGCAACCTGGGATCGGCGTCAATCAATTGATCCAGTTTGTCGGCCAATCGCTTGAGACGACTGGTTTCCATTTTTTTCCTGAGATCTTCAATGTTGGGTTGTCTTTTCACTTCGCCCTGTTGTTGGGTCACATCATCGCCACCGCCAGGAATCGGGCTTTGGCTATCGGCAATGCGTTGCCCGCCGGTAATCGCGGCAGAAAGTGGTGTACGGAAGTAGTCGGCAATTTGCGCCAGTTCTTTAGGGCTGGAGATGGAAATCAGCCACATCACCAGAAAAAAGGCCATCATCGCGGTCATAAAATCCGCGTAGGCAATTTTCCATGAACCGTGCGCGCCGCCGCCGTGGGCTTTGTGTTTGCGTCGTTTTACGACAACAATCGGGCGCGCGTTGTGTTTCATACTTCTTCTTCCGTGGCACGCTGCTGCGTGTTCGGGGAACGAACAGCACGCACATGTTCTTCAAGTTCAATGAACGACGGACGTTCACTGGAATAAAGAGTTTTACGGCCAAATTCGACAGCGATTGGCGGCGCATAACCGTTAAGGCTTGAGAGCAATGTGACTTTCACGCACTGCATCATTTTTGTGGTTTCAGCACTCTTTTGACGCAGAACGGTCGCCAGAGGCGAGATAAAACCGTAAGCCAGCAAAATCCCAAGGAAGGTTCCGACCATGGCGTGCGCAATCAGCGACCCCAGTTCACCTGCCGGTCTGTCGGCGGAAGCCAGTGCGTGAACCACGCCCATCACTGCCGCAACAATACCGAATGCCGGAAGGGAATCCCCCATTATTGCCAGGCTATTTGCCGGTATTTCCGCTTCACTTTCGTGGGTTTCAATTTCTTCATCCATCAACGCTTCAATTTCAAACGAGTTCATATTCCCGCTGATGATCAGGCGTAGATAATCAATAATGAAATCCAGCATCAAAGTGTCAGCTAAAATGCGCGGGTAGCTGGCGAATATTTCGCTCTCTTTAGGATTTTCAATATCACGTTCCAGCGAAAACATCCCTTGTTGACGTGACTTCGCCATCAAGCGATATAACAACGCCATGAGATCCATATACATGCTTTTGGTATATTTCGAGCGACGAAAAAGTAATGGCAACGCTTTTATCGTCGCTTTAATCGCTTTACCGTTATTACCCACGATAAAGGCCCCAATACCCGCCCCACCAATGATGATAAATTCAGCTGGTTGATAGAGTGCGCCAAGATGACCGCCAGTCATCATATAGCCGCCGAATACTGTCGCAATAACGACCAGATAACCTATTACAATCAGCACGAGTACATCCTTCTGCTGTTAAATGTGACGAGGAATCACAAATCAGAGGTGAAAACAGTCAGGCGCGGGGCAAAAAAAAGCAGCGATAATTGCTTATCGCTGCTGGAGTGTTTATCCACACCGAACTGTTAAACGGCCTGTTTGACCTGTTCATCCAGCAGTTGTGGAATAATATCGGCAGTATTCGAAGAAAGTTTACGTCTTTTTACTGCTCTCGATGGAGGCTGGCACAAACTACAAGCAAAGCTGCCTGCTGGCTGGTGTGCGTGGGTGATAAAGTTACCACCGCAGCAATTACAACTACTCAATTCAAGCATATTGCTTTCAACAAAACGGACAAGGGTCCAGGCGCGAGTCAGCGCCAGTAGCGGGCCACCCTCTTGTGCCGGACACTGTTCAAGATAGAGGCGGTAAGCTTTGATGACCGCGTCAACACCGGAACATAATCCGGTGCGTAGTAAAAACTGCCAGGAGTTGCAAAACATGGAAGCATGGATATTTTGCTCCCAGGTCATAAACCAGTCGGTAGAAAAAGGTAGCATTCCTTTCGGCGGAGGACTCCCGCGGAGCTCTTTATAAAGTTTGATTAGTCTGCCACGGCTTAATTGTGTTTCGCTTTCAAGCATCTGCAATCTAGCGCCCAGCGTTATTAATTCCATCGCCAGTTGTATGTCGCGGGCTTCCTGAACAATACTTTTCTCGCTCATTTTGTTACGCCCTTTTTTTGCGAGGTGCCTCGTCTATCGGCGACACCTCTTTTAATAAGCGGGTGGATAACAAAATGCCAGTATGGATTTGCTGTAAATCGTCCACACGTGAGTCTTGTGTTAAACGAGTAATTGATTGGTTATCACTAAAACGGAACTGACAAATCAGTTGATTGGTTTCCGCCAATTTTACCATTTGTGGCAAGGTTAATTCGCTAAGGGTATTGGCCATATCCTCGCTCACGCCCAAACGAAACATTGCTGAAGGTTTGTCGCCATTAATAAGGCGTTGCGCAAGAAGTAAATACGACAAATTAATATCGTAGATATGTTTTAACAACTCGGATGTATGCATTTTGTTCATCCTGAAAAACTAACTTTTATACATGCGGCGATGCCGCACCCCGTGAGTCGCCGGGAATTCCCGGTTAAAATTAAAACAACCAAAAAAAGCTCGTTAATTAACCGATAGGATGCACTGAATCCACCGCGCCAAAAATGCAGTGAAACTTCCTTGTGGGTGCGTTCATATCCGAGCGTAAAAATTTGTAAGAAATTAAGATTTTTCCTAATTCCGCGCAAACTCTACTCGTAGCCCTTTAGACATACAATGCGGGGGTCGTTAAATTTTCAAGTTTATGTGATGGAGATCACATATATTTACTGTATGCATCCCACTAAAACATCAGTGAGACTTTCCATTTGAATGTTTTATAAACAAACTCGGTATATCCGTTACGTTTATCTGGAAAAACCTTATCTTCGCGCTAACAACCCTATGACTTACGAGCAATAACACGGTCAGGAATTATCTTATCTGTGTGATTTATCTCGCATTTTCAATTAGACCAACGAATACACTAATAAAAATCCCACTTTCAGCATGTAACACCTTGTAAGACATTATTTTGCCTAAGAAAAAGAAGTCATTCGCTATAGAAATGGAGCGGCATAGTAACCAGAAAAAATAATACAAAAGTTTGATGGTAAAACGATCAATTTATACTTCACATTCTCATTACAACTATTTTACATTAGCGTTATTTATGAATTTTCTTGAGCAGGCTCACAGTTCCTGTGGTTACTATACTTGCGCAATAACGTAGATTGATATAGGAAGATGTTAACCGTCTGGTTCTCAGGCAACAGGAGGTTGTAATGAGTTACAAACATATACTGGTTGCTGTCGCTGTCAGTCCTGAAAGCCATTTGCTGGTCGCCCGGGCAGTTTCTATTGCCCGGCCAGTTAATGGTAAAATCACTTTAATTACACTCGCCTCGGAACCCGAACTCTATAATCAATTCGCCGCGCCTATGCTTGAAAACTTACGGGAATTAATGCTTGAAGAGACGCAGATCTTTATTGATGAACTGCTCGAAAAAGCTAATTACCCCATTACTAATACTGTTATTGCTACGGGCGAATTAAGTGAGCATATTCTGGCAATCTGCAATCAGGGATCGGTAGATTTAGTGATTTGCGGCAACCACAATCAAACCTTTTTCAGCAAGATAATTTGCTCCGCGAAGGCGGTAGTCGAGTCAAGCAAGGTGGATGTGTTGTTGGTACCATTGGGCACTTAATGTTTATGGCTAATGTTTATGGCTAATGTTTATGGCAGTCCGTGATTTTCCGTTCACCCGTTAATCTTCTTTCTCTTATAGCTCAATGAACGGTGAACGTATCAAGGGGTTAACGCCAACCCCTTGATAATCCCGGCGTCCGGCAAATCAATCGCCGCAAGCGGTAAACCTCCAGTTTGCCTCCGTGTCAGGGTCGGTTGCGATTCGTTCCCGACGATCGCGCCCTCCAGTCGTTCCCGACGACTGGACCCTGCCACCTGGAGCCAAAATGGAGGCGATTGAAGCCGGAACCAAAGGTCAACATCAGAGGATAAAGACCACACCGAACCGGTTTTGACCTTGTTCCCGGTATAAATTGCCCCAGAAATCGTAGGTCGGATAAGCGTGAGCGTCATCCGACAAAACAAGTTGGCGCGGAAATCACGCCAGCTTCGGAAACGTCGCCACCTTCTTATCCAAATTTGATTCATCGCAACGCTGCACGGCCTTCTTTAGGTCGTCAATAAACCTCTGTTGCCAGCGATGAATGTCATTCTTTTCAATCACCGCCATCATTTCACTGTGGCGTGATATCCGCTCGGCAAGCGGCATGGTTAATGCGCGATCCAGTGCCGCGGCAACATCATCGCGGTCATATGGGTTAACAATGAGAGCAGACGATAATTCATTCGCCGCGCCAGCAAATTTCGACAGCACCAATACCCCTGGATTAGCCGGGTCTTGTGCCGCCACGTACTCTTTTGCCACCAGGTTCATGCCGTCACGCAGCGGCGTTACTAAACCGACATCGGCATGTCGGAACACTTTCATCACCAGTTTGCGGTCAAAGTGCTGGTTCAGATAATACAGCGGCGTCCAGCCCAGTTGCCCGTATTTACCATTAATGCGTCCTGCTTCCGTTTCCAGTTGATGACGAATATCCTGGTACGCCTGAACATCGCCGCGCGACGTCGGCGCAATTTGCGTATAACGAATTTTGCCGTGGTGCTGCGGGTAGTTTTCCAGCAAAGCTTCAAAAGCGAGGAAGCGTTCCGGCAGCCCTTTGGAGTAGTCCAGTCGCTCTACAGAGAAGATGTTTTTGATGCTCCCCAGTTCGGCTTTGAGTTGTGCGAGTTTTGGTGGCAGCGGCCCCTCGGCGCTCTTTTTGATCTCTTGCGGCTCAATGCCTATCGGGTAAACCTCGGTGCGGAAGCTATTGCCAAACGCTTGATGCTGGTTCTTACCTTTATTTTCCAGACGCGTCTGGGTGGCAACACAATCGAGGAAAGCCTGACGATCGTTTTCAGTCTGGAAGCCCAGCAAATCGTATTCACACAACGCCTCAATCAGCTCGCCATGCGGCGGCAGCGCGTTGAATATTTCAGGGGTTGGGAATGGAATGTGTAAGAAGAAACCAATACGATGATCGAGCCCCTGTTTGCGGCATTCGGCGGCAAAAGGCAGCAAATGGTAGTCGTGCACCCACAGAATGTCGTCATTCTCCAGCAGCGGCTTGAGTTTGCTGGCCAACAGAGTATTGACCCGTTGATATCCTTCCCAGGCTTCTCGCTGGAAATCGACCAGATCCAAACGATAATGAAACGCTGGCCAAAGTACCGCATTCGAGAATTGTAGATAATAGCTTTCGTAATCTTGTTGGCTCAGATTGAAT
>NZ_JAHWLU010000103.1:0-17751 GCF_022134725.1 Buttiauxella sp. S19-1 | reverse complement strand
CCCCAAAAGAATCCAAAATTATTTCACAAACGATTTACATAAAAGGTTAACACAATGTTGATGTTTTGTGTGTAAACAACCTCGAAACCGCTTACATCCGTTGTAATTATTTGTCTACCATTTCATATTTAACGTTTAATTTTTGTGGTGCTGCACACGTTTCGGCGCTATATGTAACGCTTTCCACGATGTAACTCAACCTTTTTAACCACAAAGCTGTGACTTTTTATTGTCGATGCGTTTACATTTGAGAAACAAATTGTAGGCGCTTATGGGAGAATTTCGTTGATTTGGATTAAAGAACGGGTATCTGGCGATACCCGTTTTTGGACTTTAGGATTTTGTCGCGGCGAGTCGAGGACGGCTGGCGTAGAGATAAAAAACGATTGAGCATGTGGCGCACACCGCAATCGACCAAATCATTGGCCATGCGGAGTTAAAGCTTGCGATTGATAACAGCGCGCCGGTTAACGCACCAATACCAAAACGGAACGTGCCAGCCAGCGACGACGCCGTTCCTGCCATATGTGGGAATTCATCGAGAATAACCGCCATCGCATTTGACGACACCATCGAAACACAGCCAACAAACACCGCAATGCCCAACACCATTGACCAAAAACCTAGCCCCAGCCCGGTGCTTAGCACCAGCCAAATTGCCATGGCAAATTGCACGAACAACCCGAAGCGGAACATCGCCAGTGGGCCAAAACGGCGCACAAAGCGACTGTTAATTAGGGTCATCACAATCAAGAACACGATGTTAAGCGCGAAGTAATAACCAAAGTGCTGCGGCGCAACGTGATTGAGTTCGATGTAAACAAACGGCCCGGCACTCAAAAATGAGAACATCGCCGCAAAGCTAAAACCACTTGCCAGCATATAGCTCAAAACGCGTTTGTGGCGGAACAAAGTCGCGAAGTTGCCTATCGTGGTGCGTAAATGGAACTTCTGACGCCGCTCAACCGGCAACGTTTCATGAATCATGAAGAAGATCATCGCCGATGCCAGCAGAGCCGCTAACGCCAGAATCCAGAAGATAGCGTGCCAGCTAAACCACACCAGCACTGCCCCGCCAACCATTGGCGCAACCAGCGGCGCAATGGTGGTTATCAGCATGACGAATGACATCATGCGCGAGAACTCTTCTTTCGGGTAAATATCGCGCATCAGCGCGTTAATCACCACACTGGCCGCTGCCGCTGACAGACCATGCAGAAAACGCATGGCAATCAGATGGTCAATCGTTTGGGAGAGCGCGCAAGCAATCGCCGCCGCCGCAAAGATTAGCGTACCGCCAAGCACCACCGGCTTACGCCCAATGCTGTCCGCCATCGGGCCATAAAAGAGCTGGCCTATCGCGAAACCAAGAATATAAGTACTCAGCGTCATTTGCGCGCTGCCTGCTGGCACGCCAAATTCCGAGGCGATGACCGGCAAAGCCGGTAAGTACATATCGATTGATAGCGGCATCAACATGGCCAGCAGGCCAAGGATTACCACGATACCAATTGACGAATTTTGCTTACTACTCAACGCATCCTCCCGGAATCAACGCGGCGGCATGCCTACGCTGGCAATTTCTTCTTCGGTTAATGGGCGATATTCACCCGGTGCAAGATCCGCATCCATCGCGATGGCGCCAATGCGTTCACGGTGCAAACCAACCACATGGTTACCCACGGCGGCAAACATACGTTTTACCTGGTGATAACGCCCTTCGCTGATGGTCAAACGCACTTCCAGCGGAGTAATCACTTCAAGTACCGCAGGCAGCGTCAAATCTTTTTCATTATGCAGTTGAACACCCGCGGTGAATTGTTCTGCTGTGTCATCGGAAACTGGATTCTCAAGCGTCACCAGATAGGTTTTTTCACAATGATGGCGCGGAGAAGTAATACGGTGTGACCATTGGCCATCGTCGGTCATCAGCACCAGTCCGGTGGTGTCAATATCCAGACGCCCGGCGGCATGCAGTTTGTGCGCCATTGGCTCATCAAGGAAATACAGCACGGTTGGATGGTCCGGATCTTCGGTGGAACAAACGTAACCCTGTGGCTTATTCAGCATAAAGTAGCGAGGGCCGTTTTGCTGGGTCAACGAGCGTCCGTCGAACTCAACCTGATGTTCAGGGTTCAGTTTGAAAGAGGCATCACGCACCACTTCGCCATCAATAGTGACACGGCTGGCACGGATTTCACGGCCAGAAATAGCGCGGCTCACGCCAAGCTGCTGAGAGATAAATTTATCGAGTCGCATTAAAATATTGCCTGTTTCATAGAGGTGCCAGCACAAAACGGCTGACAGGGCATTCGCCCATTTTATAAGGGTATAAATCGTTTGCCTGTTAATTAGTTTGCCAGTATAGCGGGATAGAAAAGTCTCTCAAGGTAAAACCCCGATTCATGCCATAATTGAGCGCGTTATTTCCCTAAATCAGAGCCACGATGTCTTTTACACTCCGCCCCTACCAACAAGAAGCCGTAGACGCCACCCTCACCCATTTCCGCAAACACATCACACCAGCGGTGATTGTATTGCCGACGGGTGCGGGAAAAAGCCTGGTGATTGCTGAGCTTGCCCGAGTCGCTCGCGGACGGGTGCTGGTGCTGGCACACGTCAAAGAACTCGTGGCGCAAAACCATGCGAAATATCGTGCACTTGGTCTGGAAGCCGACATTTTTGCCGCGGGTCTGCAACGTAAAGAGAGCCACGGCAAAGTTGTTTTCGGTAGCGTACAGTCAGTGGCGCGCAATCTTGAGCAATTCCACGGCGAGTTTTCATTACTTATTGTCGATGAATGCCACCGTATTGGTGATTCTGACGATAGCCAATATCAGCAAATCCTCACCCATTTACGCACCGCCAATCCTAAGCTACGCCTGTTGGGGTTGACCGCTACACCTTACCGTCTGGGGAAAGGCTGGATTTATCATTTTCACTATCACGGTATGGTGCGCGGCAACGAAAATGCGCTGTTCCGCGACTGCATTTACGAATTACCGCTGCGCTACATGATTAAGCACGGCTATTTAACACCGCCGGAACGGCTGGATATGCCGGTGGTGCAGTACGATTTCAGCCGTTTACAGTCGCAATCCAATGGTTTGTTCAGCGAAGCGGATCTTAACCGCGAACTCAAACAGCAAAAGCGCATTACCCCGCACATCATCAGCCAGATTATAGAATTTGCCGCCGACAGGCGCGGTGTGATGGTTTTTGCCGCAACCGTTGAACACGCCAAAGAAGTCACGGCTCTGTTACCCGTAAATGATGCGGCACTGATTACCGCAGATACCCCAGGCCCTGCCCGCGATACATTAATAGAAGCGTTTAAAAACCAGCAATTCCGTTTTCTGGTCAACGTTTCAGTGCTTACTACCGGATTTGACGCACCGCATGTCGATTTAATTGCCATTCTGCGCCCAACGGAATCGGTCAGTCTTTATCAGCAAATTGTCGGTCGCGGGTTGCGCCTGGCGCCCGGTAAAAAGGATTGTTTGATTCTGGACTACGCCGGGAATCCTCATGATTTGTTCACACCGGAAGTGGGTGCTGCGAAAGGCAAAAGCGACAATGTGCCGGTACAAGTTTTTTGCCCTTCCTGTGGTTTTGCCAACACCTTCTGGGGAAAAACCACCAGCGACGGCAAATTGATTGAGCACTTTGGTCGCCGCTGCCAGGGCTGGTTTGAAGATGATGACGGTACGCGCGAACAGTGCGATTACCGTTTCCGCTTTAAAAATTGCCCGCAATGTAACGCGGAAAATGATATTGCCGCGCGGCGCTGCCACCAGTGCGCGAGTGTTCTGGTCGACCCGGACGATATGTTAAAAGCCGCACTGAAATTAAAAGACGCGCTGGTTCTGCGCTGCGGCGGCATGACGCTGCAACACGGTGGCGATGAAAAAGGCGACTGGCTGAAGATTACCTATTTTGATGAAGACGGCGCCGATGTCAGCGAACGGTTCCGCCTGCAAACACCCGCCCAGCGTATGGCGTTTGAACAGCTGTTTATTCGCCCTCACAGCCGTGCGCCTGGCGTGCCGCTGCGCTGGATAAACGCCGCCGATGTGGTCGCTCAGCAATCAGCGCTTCGCCACCCGGACTTTGTCGTGGCACGCAAGAACGGCAACTTCTGGAACGTGCGGGAAAAGGTATTTGATTACGAAGGACGCTTCCGTCGCGCAAATGAATTGCGTGGCTAAAGGTTCTTTTCATTGAAGCCAGAGCCAGATATGGCTATAATCCCGCCCGCTTTTGCATCCGCAAAGCAGAACGTTTACCTGTTGCTGGGTCGCCTGTAACAGGATTATTTAAGAGAGAAACAGTTAATGTTTACTATCAATGCAGTAGAACGCAAAGAGCAGGGCAAGGGTGCGAGCCGCCGCCTGCGTGCAGCTAACAAATTCCCGGCAATCATCTATGGTGGTTCCGAAGCTGCGATCTCTATCGAACTGGATCACGACAACGTAATGAACCTGCAAACTAAACCAGGTTTCTACGAAGAAGTTCTGACTCTGGTTGTCGACGGTAAAGAAGTTAAGGTTAAAGTTCAGGCTGTTCAGCGTCACCCGTTCAAGCCAAAACTGAACCACATCGACTTCGTTCGCGCTTAATCGCGAATTTAGCTCGAAAAAAAACCCGCTTCGGCGGGTTTTTTTATGACTATTTGCCAGAACTGCGACGCTGTAACTGATCGCGCAGATTAGGCGGCGTGCCTTTAATGGTCAGCGTATCGGTCGCAGGATCCCAATAAATGCGCTCGCCCAATAACATGGCGTCAAAGCTAATCGTTAACCCACCACCGCTACCGGCGAATTTGGTTAACTGGCGCAGCGTACTGCGGTCGGCCGGGAAACTCTCTTCAAGTTCATAGCCTTTATCCGCGGTGAACTGCTGGAAGTTTTTGTCATCGACAGCCCATGGTAACTCATCAGCCAGCGAAGAAAGTTCAATCTCTTCACCTGCCTGAAGTTGCTCGTTGCAGTAAGCATAAACCTGCTGACGCGCGGCCTGACGATCGTTTTTATCCAGTTGCGCTTCGTTGGTAAAGTCGTCCAGCGCTTGCAACAAACCTTTGTTCTGCGCTTTGGCGTTTAAACCTTCGCTGGCTCCCAGGAAATCCATGAAGAAATCGGCAACTTTGCGCCCGACTCGCCCTTTCAGGAAAGTCAGGTAACGAGTCGATTCCGGATTGGTTTCCCATTCGGTCAAATCAATACGCGCCACGATATCGGCGTGGTTGATGTCCAGATGGTGCGTGGAACTGATATCCAGCTCTTCGTTGACGCGCATGCTGCTTAAATTATTAAGCACGGCGACCAGTAAATATTCCACCGCCAAATAACGGTATTGGCAAAACAGCACAATGCCGCCATCAGCAAACGGATATTTGGCCAGTTCATCACGCAAGCGACCGGTCGCTGCACGGCTGAACGCCAGGAAATCCTCGTCGCCTTTACGCTGTGAACGTAACGCTTCGGCTAATTCACTCTCTTCGCTGAACAGGCCATATGCTTTATTTTTCGCACTGTAGACACGGTGCAATTCGGCCATCATTTCTTCTACGGCGCCGTTCGTTGCCAACAGAGAATCGCGCAGCACAACTTCAAGTGTCTCTTCGCCGCGCTTGATCAACTGGTGTAAGGCAATCTGGTTGATATCCAGACTCATGATAAACTCTCCTTTTAGACTCGGCGGTATTCAACCATTGCCGGAAGCCTTGTGCAATAGAAGATAAAAAAGCAGAAAACCAAGTCTTCCTACGGTAAGATAACGCCCTTTCCTGAATCTAACTGATTGTTAATTTATGCCACAAATATCCCGTTATAGTGACGAACGCGTCGAAGAACTGTTGAGTGAACTGGCTAGCGTGCTGGAAAAGCACCAAACGCCAACCGATCTTTCCCTGATGGTGCTGGGAAATATGGTCACCAACCTGATTAATACCAGCGTGGCTTCAGCTCAACGCCGCTCGCTGGCTCGCTCTTTCGCAGAGGCGTTGCAAGCCTCCGTGAGCGAAGACAAAGCTCAATAAGGGATTCTAGTTACACGTTATGGTGACTAACCGTCAGCGCTACCGCGAAAAAGTTTCCCAGATGGTCAGTTGGGGACATTGGTTCGCCCTGTTCAATATCCTGCTGGCAACGCTGCTGGGTAGCCGCTATCTGTTTGTCGCCGACTGGCCGACAACGCTCACGGGTCGTATTTATTCCTGGCTGAGTGTTATCGGCCATTTCAGCTTTGTGGTTTTCGCCACCTATTTACTGATCCTCTTCCCGCTGACATTCATTGTCATGTCGCAACGTTTGATGCGATTTTTCTCGGCAGCACTTGCCACCGCTGGCATGACGCTGCTACTCATCGACAGTGAAGTCTTTACTCGCTTCCATCTCCACCTTAATCCGATTGTCTGGGAACTGGTGATTAACCCCGACCAGAGTGAGATGGCGCGTGACTGGCAGCTGATGTTTATCAGCGTGCCGGTGATTTTATTGATAGAGATGCTGTTTGCAACCTGGAGCTGGCAAAAACTGCGCAGCCTCGGGCGGCGCAAGCATTATGCTAAACCCGTCGTTACGCTGTTTTTTGTCGCCTTCTTTAGCAGCCACATTATGTATATCTGGGCGGATGCGAACTTCTATCGCCCGATTACTATGCAGCGCGCCAACCTGCCGCTCTCTTACCCGATGACGGCCCGCCGATTCCTTGAAAAACATGGCCTGCTGGATGCGAAAGAGTACCAGCGTCGCCTCGTGGAACAGGGTAATCCTGAAGCCGTTTCGGTACAGTATCCGCTGAGTGACCTGCAATTCCGCGATATGGGAACGGGCAATAATGTCTTGCTGATCACCGTCGACGGCCTGAATGCCGAAAGTGTGCAGAAAACTCTGCCGAATCTGAGCCAGTTCGCCAGCAACAATATTAACTTCACTCAGCATATGAGCGCGGGTAATGGCACCGATAACGGCATCTTTGGCCTGTTCTACGGTATCTCACCGGCCTATATGGACGGTGTTTTATCTGCCCGCGTCCCTGCCGCATTAATTACTGCATTGAACCAGCAGGGCTATCAATTGGGGCTTTTCGCCTCCGATGGCTTCGACTCTTCAATGTATCGCCAGGCGTTGTTGTCCGACTTCTCTTTGCCTTCTGCGCAAAGCCAGTCTGACACACAAACCGCCTCGCAATGGATTAACTGGCTGACGCAATACGCATCTGATGACAACCGCTGGTTCTCCTGGGTTGCCTTTAATGGCACCAACATCACGGCAGACAGTAATCAGCAAGCCTTTACTCGTCGCTATTCTCGCGCAGCAGGCAACGTTGATGAGCAAATTAAGCGCGTACTTGACGCACTTGATGCGGCCGGGAAACTCCAGAATACGGTAGTGATTATTACCGCAGGTCACGGTGTGCCGCTGGGTCAAGAGCAGGATTCCTTCGCCTGGTCACGCTCACGCATTCAGGTGCCACTGGTTATCCATTGGCCTGGTACTCCGGCACAAACCATCGCCAAACTCACCGATCATCAGGATGTGATGACCACGCTGATGCAGCGCCTGCTACACGTCAAAAACCCGGCAAATGAGTACTCACAGGGTGAAGACCTGTTTGCAGCAACTCGACGCAATAACTGGGTCGTGGGTGCTGACAATAACAGCCTCGCGATTACGTTACCGACCATGACGCTGGTGTTGGATAACAACGGCAACTATCGGATGTACAATTTGAAAGGCGAAGCGATTAAAGAAACCAAGCCGCAGCTGGGATTATTACTGCAAGTACTGACCGACGAGAAACGCTTCATCGCCAATTGATTGCTTATTTATGAGCCAGTTAGCAAAAAGCTGGCTTGCAAACAATCATGAAATAAGTAGTATTATTTGGCAGTCGGCACGTAGCGCAGCCTGGTAGCGCACTGTCATGGGGTGTCAGGGGTCGGAGGTTCAAATCCTCTCGTGCCGACCAAATCATTATTCTGGATGTATCGGATACATACGGAAAACCCTTAAAACCCGCATTCTCATTGAGTTTTCGGGTTTTTTAATGCCTGTTATCTACCTGTATTGACCGTTTACAGCCGGATTTTTTAGCTATATGGTTAGCTATACGACTCACATATAGCTAAACCCCGTATAGCTAAAGCAGGTATACCCTATGGCACGCATCACCAACCCACTAACCAACACTGAGATCCGGGCAGCAAAGCCATCAACTAAGGAGTACCCGCTATACGATGGAAACGGGCTTTACCTCCTCATAAAACCCAGCGGCTCAAAGATATGGCGCTTTTCTTATTACCGGCCACACGATAAAAAGCGCGCACTGGTTAGCTTTGGTTCACTGAATGAAGTCACCCTGGCTGATGCCCGGAAAAAACGCGACGAGTACCGCGCACTAATCACACAAGGTATTGACCCACAGCACCACCAGCAGCAAAAACGGGAAGCCGAAGAACTACGCCGGGGAAACACCTTTCAAAAAGTAGCGGCTGACTGGTACGAAATGAAGAAAAGCCAGAATCTGGCAGCTAACACCATCAAAGATATCTGGCGCTCGCTGGAAAAATACGTATTACCGAATATTGGAAACAGGCCAATCAATGAGCTTACCGCCAGAATGTTTGTCACCATGCTGGAACCGATTAAGGCAAGGGGCAATCTGGAAACGCTGAAACGGGTATTACAGCGTATCAATGAGGTGATGGATTACGCCGCAAACAGCGGGTTGATTGAGATGAATACCGCAACCAATGTGCGCAAGGCCTTCCCTACTCCTGTTAGGCAACATATGCCAACCATCCGGCCAGAGCAGTTACCGGAACTTATGCAGGCCTTATCCATCGCCAGTATTGAACGGCAAACCCGACTGCTGATTGAGTGGCAATTGCTGACAGTCACCCGACCTGTGGAAGCAGCCGAAGCCAGATGGGAAGAAATAAACCTGACGGACAGTACCTGGACTATTCCAGCGGGGCGAATGAAGATGCGCCGCGACCATATCATCCCCCTATCCAACCAGGCATTAGCCGTTCTGGAAGCGATGAAGCCAATCAGTGCCCACCGAGAATATGTATTTCCAAGTTTCAAAACTCCAACACTCCCGATGAGCAGCCAGAGTGCCAACGCAGCATTACGCCGCATGGGTTACAAGGGAGTGCTGGTTTCCCACGGTTTACGCGCCATATTCAGCACCGCGGCCAATGAGGAAGGGTTCGAGCCAGACGTGATAGAAGCAGCTCTTGCCCACGTTGACGCTAACGAAGTGCGCCGAGCGTATAACCGCAGCAACTACATTGAAAAACGCATTGTGCTTATGTGCTGGTGGGGTGAATTCGTGGAAACAGCAGCTACTGGTGTAACCATTGCGACAGGGACGAGAGGCATAAGATCTATATAAAATTACAAGTTGTTACGAAATATCATGGATAAAACCGAAAGAAACTAAATAAAAATAATTATTGACAAAATGCCTCATCTTTTATTTTTAAATCTTTGCTTTAACATCTGTATTCGACGGCAATCATCTATTAACGATGGATATAGATATGGACCATACAGAAAGAAAGATCCTCATCAAAAAAGAAGTAAAGGAAATCATCCGTATTAAATCAGACGCAGCATTTCAAGAAATGATTAACGTCGGGGAATTCCCACGTGGCTTCCGTATTGGCTTACGTCGCGTTGGCTGGTTTGAAGATGAAGTTAATAAATGGCTCAATGATCGCGTATTAGAAGCACGCGGCGAGGTGGCGTAATGGAAAAGAAAAGCCGCCCATTACAGGCGGCTAATCAGGAAGGCGACACGTCCAATGGTAAACCAAGCACCAGCCCCATTCAACCAACCTGACATTCACACAAGTAGCACCGCGCGCGCGAGTTCACCGCCACTTAACAGAGCCTGAAATATGAAAATCGAAGATATGACCTTGGCCGGTCAGGGCATCGCTCAATCTGAATCCAGCAATGACTTTAATTCCGACGGTGGCACTGTTGCCGTCGGAGTGGACAGAAACACACTGATGTTGCCGGAGGTAATTGTTGTTAATGGGGAGCCGGTAACTACCTCTCAGGCCATTGCTCGTTATTTCGAGCGCGACCATGACAAGGTTGTAAGCCGTATTGAGAAACTGGATTGTTCTGCTGATTTTTTCACCCGCAACTTTTGGCGGGTGAAATTTGAACACAGCGGGCGTTATCTGACTGCTTATAACGTCACGAAAGACGGCTTCACCTTCATGGCTATGGGCTTTACTGGCAAAAAAGCGGCGGCATTCAAAGAAAATTACATCGCGCAATTTAACTACATGTCGAATTGGATGAATGAACGGATTGAAACCAAATCCGAGATGCGATCTATGGCTGATGCAATGAAGGGTTACATCGAACGCACCGGCGACATTCAGAATAGTTACGCCTACAGCAACGAATGCACATGCCTGAATAGCCTGGTGCTGGGTATGCACCCACGAGTATGGGCTAAGCAGAATGGCATCCCGGTTAGACAACTGCGCGATCATATGAACACCGACCAACTGGCGCTGCTGGCCTATCTGGAGAGCCGTGATTGTGCGCTGCTGGATTTGGACACAACCACTGATGAACGCAAGGCAAAACTCACCAAACTGGCTCAACGCTGGCTGGCTAAGCATCTGGAGGATTAATCATGCTTAATGTCACAGTGAACGGCTTGCCATTCGACATGGTATGTCAGTGGAAGGAGTATACGCTCAAACGCAGCTTTGCTGTATTCGTTCCCGCTGAACTGCGTCGTCAGTATTACCCGAATGATGCCGCATTCAGTCAGGCGATGCGTGACGCTGGGTATGCGTCGATTCGTACTCGCAGACTGACCGGGAAGAAAGAGAGTTTTTGGCTTTACCGTGTCACTGGCGATTATAATGGGGTATATCCAGAAGATCCCGTGCCGCGCAAGGCTTCTAGCGTTGTTGTCCAGACCATGACAAAGCCGCATCCGTGGTTTAAACGCGTGGCTCTCGATGGTAAATGGCAGTACGTCTATGCCGACCACATCTACTTTCTGACAAAGAAGCGCCATCGTGTTGATGGCGTTCGAGTGCAGGGATATACCGCCGCAGGGCTGAAAGTGGAGGTGATTGCATAATGCCTACCACTCTGTTTGAAACATCCGCCTACCAGGTAGAAGCCTTTCCCTTGGTTGGCAGTGTGAAAAATTGCTTGCTGTCCATCACTCACCCAGTTTATGGTTACAACGCACCAGCAAAATCTGGTGTCGGGATTGGTCTCCCGGAAAGTTTACAGGCGATACATGACGCGCCCAGCGTCTTTTTTTGTGTCGTTAGCTCAGTACACCTCATTTCCAGCGATGCGGAGATATTCCGTGTCGCTAATAGAATTATGGTGGGCTGCGTGGGGGCTTCTTCGGAAGCGCCGGTTTCCTGTAACGCCGGTAAGACCAACTCTGCGCAGTCCATCACCAGCAAGATTGGTCTCTTCGGTGATGGGATTAAACCCCAGTTACAGGAGGCTGCCATCATGGCTACTACCCCTACCCAAAAACCACACTTTATTTGGCTGATCGATGCCGTGCGCCGTGATATGCCAACCATTGCCGCAACAATCCATCACATTGCCGCAGAGAGTGAGCAAGAAGCACGTCGCTCACTGGCTCGTGACAATATCTGTTTCTTTGCAGGGCGCATCCGTCAGGAGGTGGCTCATGCGTAAAAACATCACTTTGCACGGTAACAAAATACCGCTTGTGGAATATCAGGGGCAGCGTGTTGTGACGTTCGCCATGATTGATGAGGTTCACCAGCGCCCGAAAGGTACGGCGAAGCGTAGCTTTAACCAGCACAAAGATAAGCTGATTGAGGGATCTGATTACTTTTCGCTCACTCAGTACGAAATACGTTCCGAGTTGCCTGCCGGATTTTTTGAGGCAAAAGCAGCAAGCGGCGTACTGCTTACTGAGATTGGTTATCTGATGGTTGCTAAGTCCCTTAAGGATGAACTCGCATGGCAGGTACAGCGCGAACTGATTATGGCCTATTTCCGCCCCGTGTTTATCCCCTCACTGGATGAACTGAAAGCCATGCCGCCACAGGAAGCGCAAAACATCCTCACCATCGCTGAGAAGAAATCGCTCTGGCATCATGGTAAGCACGGCAGCGCAGAGATGAACCAGCTGCGCAGGGAGTTGAAGGTGTTGCGCCCCGCGATTCATCACCTTAATGCCATCCATCAAATAACCATCCCTGGGCTGGAAGAACAAAGCACGAGCCAGAGCATAACCACAAAAAATGAGCATATTAGAAGCCAAATCAGCCAGTTGGCGAGAGCACTATATAAGCACGCAGTACTCAGCGGAAATGGACAGTATTTCACTCTGGAAACAGGAGGGGGAACTGTTGGCTTTAGGCTGGACGATGGGGGTGAAGGCTTCGTAAAGCTGCTTGATTACTTTCTGATAAGGGAGATTGAAAGGCGTATTGCTTGCTGGGGTGACGGACTCTGCATGGAGGAGGTATTCACACATGTCATGAACGCATGCCTTGATAGTACCGGTAGCGGGCTGACCTTCGTCGGAAGATCCCTATGGGAAAGTCTCCGCAAAAGCATGGAGTTGTTTGTTGATGAAAATCGGTTGGTGGCCAATGCGTAATATCGACCTTATCCATGAAGTCACCCACGCAGCTGCCGGGCAATGGCCTGTTGTACTGACTGGCCTCAGTATCGACGTTCCTGATTCACCCAAGAAACATACTTCATGCCCCGCGTGTGGTGGTACGGATCGCTTTCGTTTTGACGATAACGGGCGCGGTAGCTTTATCTGCAACCAGTGCGGTGCGGGTGACGGCTTAGACCTCATTAAGAAAGTGAATCACTGCGACACCACACAGGCCGCGAAACTGGCGGCTGATGTACTGGGTATTAATTACCGGGCGGCAGAAACCAATGAGACTGCAGCCAACCAGAGACGGGAACAACTCGAAGCTGAACATCAGCATCGTGAACAGGAACGCCAGCAGAAGGCCGTAGCGGAAGCAGAACAACGCCGCATAACCTTCACCGCCAAATACCAAAAGCTGGCAGCACAGGCCACACCAAGTAAAAGCGAATACCTGGCTGGTAAGGGGTTGGCTGACTTCACCTTCCCTGCTTTACCTGATGGTTCTCTGTTGCTACCGCTGGTAGATGAAACCGGCGCAGTGAGTGCCGCGCAGACCATTACCCCAATGGGAGAAAAGCGTCTTTTAGCTGGTTCTGTGAAGAAAGGCGCGTATTACGCCGTCAACACACTGGAAGCGCCGAAGACGATTGTAATAGCCGAAGGGTTGGCAACTGCGCTTTCAGTTTACTTAATGCGCCCTGATGCACTGACAGTTTGCGCCATTGATGCCGGGAACCTGTTACCTGTCGCACAGACCATGCGGGAAAAAACTCCGTTAGCACAAATCATCATTGCCGCAGACAACGACCACCCCACAGGAGCCTCCGAACCCGGAGCCAGCAATACCGGGCTGCGGGCCGCAGAGAAAGCAGCCCTTTCCGTCGCAGGCTGGGTATCATTGCCACCGACAGACTATAAAGCAGACTGGAACGACTACCACCAGCTGAACGGGCTGGCAGCCACTACTCAGGCGTTTAATGAGTCGATGTATCAGCCAGAGGGGAAAGCTGTGAAATCACACTTTCAAGCCATTGAGGACGGCAAGATTACTATACCGAAAATCGATCCACTGAAACCTCGTATTGAGAGCCGCAGGGATGGTGTTTTCTGGATTACACCAAAGGTGGACAAGGAAAGTGGCAAGATCATCAATAACGAAAGCTGGCTGGCCTCACCCTTAGACGTTATCGGCACCGGGCGCGACGACAAAGACCAGTACCTGATTATCCGCTGGCTGGCCTTTGGTTCAGATATGCCGACAACCGCCGCCGTTCCCCTGGCAGATATTGGAGAACGAGAAGGCTGGCGTACACTCAAAGCTGGTGGGGTTAACGTCACTACCAAAAACAGTTTGCGGGCAATCTTTGCTGACTGGTTACAGCGCAGCGGTTCTCGAGAGTTATGGCGAGTTGCTCATGCGACGGGCTGGCAGTATGGGGCATACATCATGCCGGACGGTGAGATCATAGGCACCCCCACTCACTCGGTTTTGTTCAGTGGTCGCAGCTCTGCCGCCGCAGGTTATGTTGTACAAGGAACCACAGAAAGCTGGCGTAACAGCGTTGCACGGCTGACTTATGGCAACTACTCCATGATGACGGCCACTGCCGCAGCACTAGCCGCACCGTTAATCGGATTGTCCGGTGCGGATGGGTTCGGTATTCACTTTTACGAGCAATCGAGCGCAGGCAAGACCACCACAGCGAATGTAGCGAGTAGTTTATACGGTAATCCAGATTTATTACGCCTGACGTGGTATGGCACTGCACTGGGGCTGGCAAACGAGGCCGCTGCTCACAATGACGGGCTGATGCCGCTGGATGAAGTCGGCCAGGGAGCAGATCCCATAAGCGTCTCACAATCAGCCTATGCGCTGTTTAATGGCGTGGGGAAATTGCAGGGGGCTAAAGAAGGTGGTAACCGGGATTTAAAACGATGGCGCACCGTGGCCATCAGTACCGGAGAAATGGACTTAGAAACCTTCATTGCTACCACCGGACGTAAAACAAAAGCCGGCCAACTGGTACGGTTGCTCAATATCCCGTTGAGTAAGGCGATACACTTCCACGACTACCAGAATGGCAAGCAACACGCAGACGCACTCAAAGATGCTTACCAACACCACCACGGTGCTGCCGGGCGGGAGTGGATCAAATGGCTGGCGAACCACCAGCAACAGACCATCAATACTGTGCGTGAATGTGAAGCACGCTGGCGTAGTCTCATACCCGCCGACTATGGTGAGCAGGTTCACCGCGTGGCCGCACGCTTTGCCATTCTGGAGGCAGCTCTACTGCTGGGTGAGGTTGTCACTGGCTGGGATGCGCAGACGTGCCGTGATGCCATACAGCACAGTTACAACGCATGGGTGCATGAGTTCGGCACCGGCAATAAAGAGCACCAGCAGATTGTTGAGCAGACCGAAGCGTTTCTGAATGCGCATGGCCTGAGCCGCTATGCTCCGCTTGGGTATGATCCACGTGATTTACCCATCCGTGATTTAGCTGGGTACAGAAAGAAAGGGAGTCATGAAAGAGACCCGATAATCTTCTACACTTTCCCGGCAACTTTCGAAAAGGAGATAGCTAAGGGGTTCAATGCTAAACAGTTTGCAGAAGCACTGAAAGGTGTCGGAATGCTCACCCCGCCGACAAGCGGCAGAGGTAATCAGGGGCGTGTACGTGAGGGGGGCAGGCAGATTCGCGTATATGTGCTCAATTTTCTTCCAGAGGAAGAGAGCAACCAGACAGAATAATAATTTTCTTCACATACGTTGTTTTTGTGTCGTCTCAGTTGTCTTTGTTGTCTCATTTTGTAAAGCATTATGATTTATAAGGGTTTTATTTCTTTTCCTGAGACAACATTGAGACAACATTTAGCTGTTTTGAGACAACATCTCCGGGAAGGAATTTTTACCCTGGCTGGCTGTGAGACAACATCCAAGTTCGGTGAGACAACACATAATCATCAATGTTGTCCCCGAAAAATACAGACGTGGCGCGACCTACAGCTCCATGAGACAACAAAGACAACTGAGACAACACAATTTCTGTTTACTATGCAAAAAATCAGAAATCGAATGAGTAAGGATAAAAATGACTGTACAGATTTCACGTATGGGCGACTGGCGGTTTGTTGATTCTCGTAGAGTGATTATTTTTTGTATGGTTTGCAGTCATTAAGTCCAACTGAGCAGGTTGTCTCTGACGCGTGAAGAACTCTGGTGGTGACGATCTCTGAAGCCAGTCTTGCCCATAATGATGGCTTTAACGCTCGTGACCTGAAAGAATCGATAGAGTCCATTGAATATAACAGAGTGATATTTGCGGAGGCATGGAATGAATATTTCTCCTAAATCTGTGCGATTTGATGAATACAACATGTGGGTGACGTTGAGCGATGCCCGCACACTGGGTGTTCCACTGGCGTGGTTCCCTAAGTTAATGCGCGCCACCCCAGAGCAGCGAAACGAATTCGAGTTAAGCACTTGGGGGATTCACTGGGATGACCTGAACGAAGATATTTCCGTGGATGGCCTTATATCCGGGCGCGACGATATGGCGCAACATGGACTGCCCCCATCCTGTTAGACATTTCCTGTCTTCACTACAAGGCTGGTTCAAAGGCCTCCTGGCTGACGCCTCCGAAATAGCGTCAGTTCCGGTTCTATGATGTTTTTTTAGCTTAATAATCTCTTTTCAGCATCTGGTTAATCTTCTCCTAGTACCTTCCGCGCTCCTTGTAATACAGCACGTCGCATAAATGCCTGCATACTGCGATCAGTCGCTTTCGCTGCCCTGTATATCAGGTCATGCTCGTAATCGTTAAACAGGTATTGTGTGCGGCGATTTCTCGGTGCATCTGGGGCAGGCATCTGCACTAGCTGCTGCGTTTTGGGCGTGTCAGCGCTAGAGGTAAATTCTTTGATGACTGCAGTGGTTTCGCTCGGCTGAGGGGAGCAGAGGCTCATAATCTCCTGGAGGATTGACTCAATCTCAGCAGTGGCGAGCTGCTTATCTCGGATCTTGCTGGGGCTTCGGTGTACTTCCATCACACCACGCCCCGAACCCAGCGCCTCACGGTAAATGTTGCGTTCGTACATGACGGCATTCAGCACCGTGAACTCGTCGTAATCGGCCAGGAGCGCACGAGCGCTTGTTACATCATGTGATTTGAGATTAGTGCTGGCACGCGTAAGGAGCACGTACACCTGCAGGGAGGGATTGAGCTGCTGCGCGGTAGCCAACACCATTGTCAGGTCTTTCATGTTATCCACATCAGCCTGAGTAGGCGCTACCGGAACAATGGATACATGGGAGACAGCCAGGGCAGTACGAAATTCGCGGGAGTCCTTACCAGCCGGATCAACAATCACGTACTTAAATTTCTTATCCAGTTCAAGCAGAAGCTTGTTCAGGTCGCCCAACTGCTCAATGAAGGTTATCTTCGGTAAATCGGTTTCGGCGCGGTCTTCTGCCCAACGAGGGGTAGTTCTGAAGTTCTTATCCCCCGCTACCATGCAAACATCGTCTGACTTGTTCGCCAGTGCGGCGGCTAAGTTTGTGGCATTGGTGGATTTGCTCACACCACCTTGAGTACTACCTACTACTATTATCATGTCGCACCTTATGTGCATATATTATGCCGTTAAAACATCAAGGTAATGCAAAGTCAGCTCAAGGCGCGTAATGCCTGATTTATGAAAAAAACTTGCTTTTCGGCAGTGTTCGACACTAGCTCTTCTTGCTGGGTGAAGTTTTCCCGGCTTTGAACGCGTCGGACTCCCGCAGCAGCCCAAAGCCAGCGCCAGCTGATTCCATGGCGCGCAGCGTATCCTCGCTGGCGCAGGCGTATATCATCCCCCAAATCATCTCAGATTCGCTTCCATCAGTAAGATTCAGCGGGGCATTATTCCTTACTAGGTTGGCAAGCGGTATCATTTCTTTCACGGTCACTGATTCGTTCCGGTAGAATTTTCTGGCTGCAATCTCCGCTTTGCTTGCCACCGTTTGGCCAAGACGGTCTGATGCCGTGCATTGACTCCCTCCCCACCTGGCAATTTCCACTTTCTTCCAATTCTTCTTGTAGAAG
>NZ_JAHWLU010000102.1:0-17865 GCF_022134725.1 Buttiauxella sp. S19-1 | reverse complement strand
CGTTATAATTCCATTTTTTTATTATTCAATTTTGGAAAAACAACGATATTTCGAGCCAATATATAGGCACCTGTGGTCTTAGCTCCATCTTTTTTTCTTATTAATACCCGGCTAAGCATGAAACAGTCTTGATTTGTGATTGCGTAATATTTAATGCTACCCCTTAAAAGGTAGCAGCTTTCTTCTGTGATTTCACATAGATGAAGAGTATTTAATGATTGGGATGTTTTTTCCAAAACATATAACCATCTTCAGGGGAAAATGCCGCACGACTACACCTATTTTTGAGGGTGAAGCATTTAAATAATAGCCTGTATACTCTGTATGGTTTTTCAGAATGCTGTTGTCAGCACCTTCATCATGTAAAAGGATGTTCAGAGGCAATGAAAATTAATCATAAGATGGCGATGGCCCTGGTCGGGTTAACGGCGGCTACAACGTTTAACGCGCAGGCTTCCTATGATGATTTTGGCTGTGGATGGCAAGATGATTGCCCGCTTAACGGTGTACCCTGGCTGAATATTGATAACGATACGCGTGTGAATTTGATCCAACTTGAAGGAGCACGCAAAAATCTGGCGTTACCTCGCCTGCCCGTGCCTCCTGATTTTACCCGCAGCAGAAGCTATCACTTTGGATTTATCGGCTACAACGATCTACCTCATCCAACAGCAACCCCCTCTACTGAGAACACCACACCCGCCCCTGTCGCTGAAACCTCATTCAGCAAAATGTCGCAAACATTAGGAGTCGATACCTCCTCCTGGGAACACGATCAAGACGCAGAAAACCGCCATATTTCCAATAACCTGCAATCTGTAGAGCAATTCTTCGCGGCACTGCTTGATGACCCAACGATAAAACCAGAAGACCGTCATCATCTGGCTGTATGGCGAGGTAATATTTTTCTGAACTCTTATGACAAAGCGGATAGCCGCCTCCCGGTTGAAGCTTTCGATATCGAACCTGGCTCCCATACGGCAGCTTTCTCTGATTATCTCCGTGGGGCGAATGTCTTTTACCTTGGCGATTTTGTGGAAGCAAATAGCCTGTTCACCGCTTTGCAGAAAAGCAGCCAGCCGTGGGTCGCTGAAACATCAAGCTATATGCTGATGCGCGTTGCACTCAACAAAAGCACCGTCAAGGCGACTGATGAATACGGCATGTTTGATGCCACTAAAATCGATACTGGCGCAGCAAGCGAAGCTCGTGATTATGCCAATGCCTATTTAGCGACCTGGCCTGAAGGGCGTTATGCAGATTCCGCTCGCGGGCTTTTGCGCAGAATTAACTGGTACTTACAAGACTGGCAACAGCTGGCCCCGTTATATGAAAAAGCACTAGCCCAGGCACCAGACGTAGACTCATTGCATAAAGTCATTTCTGAGCTGGATGACAAATTCCAAAGCAGGGATAGTTTCGGTAACTATGAGCCGTTTATCAGTGACGCCCAGGCACCGATGCTGACTTTCACCCAAACGTTACGCTGGCTCCGGAATAACCAAGGCCAGAACAAGTCGTATGAGGTGACACGCGAAAATCTTGATAGCCTGAAACCGATATTTGCCAGCGCAGAGTTGCAACCGTACTGGAGCTTTTTGGAAAACGCCTGGCTTTACTATCATGAAGGTAATTATGCCGCCGTGATTGAAGCCACCCCCTCTATCAACTTGTTAGCCTCCAGCGATCTACTCGCCTTTAGTCAGCAAGTTCTGCACGGTGACGCGTTAGCTGCACAGAAACAGTGGCCTGAGGCACTGGCGCACTGGAAACATCTGCTTGGTCTGACTCAATCAGTAGAACAACAGCAATATATACAACTGAATCTGGCGGCGGTGATGGTGAACAACCAGCAGCCAGAAGCTATTTTTGCCGCTGACAGTCCAGTGACAAACCTGCGTTATCGCTCGCTGGTGCTGAAAACTGCCGCGCCAAAAGCGCTGCTGCAACAACAGGCGACCCACGGGGTAAATGATGAAGAGAAAACCATCGCGCTGCATACGCTGCTGATGCGCGACCTGATGGTGGGTGACTATGAAGGCTACGACACGGATAAGTCGCTACGTCGCCATATCACTAAGCCAGTCACCCTTGAAGCGTTCAATGATGTCAATCTCGATATCTTTAACTGGAATGGGGAACGGGCCGAGAAGGGTTATTTCTGTGCCTCGCTGGATGACACGGTGAAAACACTCATCGCAAGAAAAACCGACGCGCATGCACTTAATTGCCTGGGTGAGTTTTTCCGCAACACCGCGGCACACATTGATACGGAAGCTGAAGGCGGTGGCAATGACTTACTGGGCGATGCGATAGCAAAACCTGCGTTAAGCAACTCTCCGGATCGCCAGGCCTATTATCAGCAGATAATTAACGATCCGAAAGCGGAACCCGAAGATAAGACCTATGCGCTTTACCGGGCGGTGATGTGCTATTCCCCGTCTGGTTACAACGACTGTGGCGGTGAAGAGGTGAAACCAGAAACACGTAAACATTGGTTTACCGTATTGAAAACCAAATACAAAGGTAACCAGTGGGAAAAACTGCTCAGCTATTACTGGTAACGTTATTGTTATTGCTGGCGACTATTGTGCCGCCAGCAATGCCCAGCGAAGCGAAACATCAGGAATATACGGCGTACTGGCTATGGTCGGGGGTCAGCTCACAGCCCGTGTTGCAGAATGCACAAATGGTGTACCTGCATCAGGGTGAGATTGTCTCTCGTCAAAACCGCGCCAAATTTATCAAGCTTGGGGTACCTCGTACCCCCCTCTCGTTTCCATCCGTGTGGGTAACCGTTCGCACCACCACCCTTGATGTACCTGATGATATTCTCAACAGTGTGCTGGATTTACCCGGTAAGTGGGCGGCAGCCGGGAACCATGTTGTGGGTTTGCAAATCGATTTTGATGCCGGAACCTACCGCCTGCAGGACTACCAAAAATTTCTGTTACGGGTTCGCCATAAACTGGATAAACGTTTTGCGCTGGGCGTCACCGGTTTACTGGATTGGGCAAAAACGGGCAGTATTCAACAGCTCAATGCTCTGCCTATTGATGAGCTGGTTATCCAGACTTATCAGGGTAAAACCACGGTGAAGGAGTATCAACGCTATTTGCCCGCACTGCTAAAGTTGCGCGTGCCATTTAAGATTGGCCTGGTGCAAAACGGTGAATGGGATAAAAGCTGGCAGACCCGGCTGGCAACATCTTCTTTTTATCGGGGGGAAGTGGTGTTTTTGCTTAATTCTGGCGGATGACGCAAGCTTATCCGCCCTACGAAAGCCCGTGTGTTCCCTAATCTTACAGCGACGCCCTTGTTCCCGGCTTAAATCGCACCGATTTTTCCCCTTCAGGCAGGGTTGCGCCGTCGGGAACGGCGCAAGTGAGCGATCGCCTGGAGCGAGTCGCGAACGACCCTGCATGTTGGGGAAATAATCGGGGTTTACCGCGCAGCGGCGATTTATTTGCCGGGCGCCGGGGTCGCCAGGGGAGTGGCGTAACTCCCCTGGCACGTTCACCGTTAACAACGGTTACAGAGATAACCAGATGTACAGGTGAACGGAAAAACAACGGAGTCTACAGACTCCCACTCGTCCTACCGAATTTCCCCGTTCTCATCCTGATCAACAGCAAAGCAAGCCACTAGCTGACCACCATACTCTTTGAGCTGTGGCTGCAACTGCGTGCACGGCCCAAAGCGACGGCGGCAGCGGGCGTTGAACGCGCAGCCTGGCGGTGGGTTCAGTGGGCTTGGCAACTCTCCGGTGAGTTTGATGCGTTCGCGGCGGTCGTCCGGGTTCAGGCGCGGTGTAGCAGATAGCAGCGCCTGGGTGTACGGGTGGCGCGGATTAGAGAAGATCTGGTCTTTGGTGCCTTTCTCCACACAGCGCCCTAAGTACATCACCATCACTTCGTCGGCGATGTGTTCCACCACCGACAAATCGTGGGAGATGAACACATACGACAGCCCCATTTCCTGCTGCAAATCCATCATCAGGTTCAGAACCTGCGCGCGCACGGAAACGTCGAGGGCCGAAACTGGTTCATCGGCGATCACCACGTCTGGATCGAGCATCAGCCCACGGGCGATAGCAATACGCTGGCGCTGGCCGCCGGAAAACATATGCGGGTAGCGGTCGTAATGCTCGGTTTTCAGGCCGACTTTCGCCATCATCGCCAACGCTTTTTCACGGCGTTCGGCTTTGCTCAGGCTGGTGTTGATTTGCAACGGCTCTTCAAGAATTTGCCCCACTTTTTTACGCGGGTTCAGCGAGCCGTACGGGTTCTGGAAGACGATCTGGATTTTCTGACGACGCAGCTTTTCGGCTGTTTCGTCAGGCTTGAGCAGATCTTGGCCCTGGTAGTAAAGCTCGCCACCGGTCGGGATTTCAATCATCGTCAGCAGGCGGCCCAGCGTGGATTTACCACAGCCAGATTCACCCACCACCGCCAGCGTTTTGCCGCGTTCCAGCTCAAATGATACGCCGTCGAGCGCTTTCACCAGGCGTTCCTGGCCGAAAATGCCTTTCTTCACCGGGTAGTGTTTTTTCAGGTCGATGGCCTGCAACAGAGGTTGCGCAGTGGCCTTATCGGTACTCATAGCGTTGGCCTCCCGGCATCATCGAGTGGGAAGTGGCATTTGGACTGACGCCCGTTATCCACCATGTTCAGTTCTGGTTCTATGCTGCGACATTTGTCGGTCGCATACGGGCAGCGCGGGTTGAGCAGGCAGCCGTTCGGGCGGTCATATTTGCCCGGAACCACACCCGGCAGCGAGGCCAGACGCGCTTTGTCCTGCGCAAATTCAGGCAGTGCACGCAGCAGCGCCTGAGTGTACGGGTGGCGCGGCGCACGGAAGATATCTTGCGATGCACCCGTTTCCACCACTTGCCCGGCGTACATCACGATGATTTTGTGTGCCGCTTCCGCTACCAGCGCGAGGTCATGGGTGATCAGAATCAGCGCCATGTTCTCTTTCTGCTGCAGTTCCAGTAACAGCTCGATAATTTGCGCCTGGATAGTGACGTCCAGCGCGGTGGTTGGTTCGTCGGCAATCAACAACTTAGGACGACAGGCAATCGCCATCGCGATCATCACGCGCTGGCTCATACCGCCGGAAAGCTGGTGCGGGTAAACGTCCAGACGCGAAGCCGCATCGGGAATACCCACCAGGTTCAGCAGGTCGATAGCTCGCTGAACGCGGGTTTTCTTGTTGCCGCCCTGGTGCACCTTGATGGCTTCCATAATCTGGAAACCGACGGTGTAGCAAGGGTTGAGGCTGGTCATCGGGTCCTGGAAGATCATCGCCACTTCGGCACCGACCAGGTTACGACGCTCTTTCTCAGAAATCTTTTGTAGATCCTGGCCGTTAAATTCCAGTTTTTCCGCCATTACGCGGCCTGGATAATCAATCAGCCCCATAATCGCCAGCGAGCTGACGGATTTACCGGAACCAGATTCCCCAACAATACCGACAACTTCGCCCTGATTTACACTGTAACTCACGCGGTCTACGGCACGGAACGGTGTCTTTTCGTCGCCGAAATGCACCGATAATTTATTTACATTCAATAACGCCATTACGTAGCCCTTTACTGCTTGAGTTTAGGATCGAGCGCATCACGCAGCCCGTCACCCATCAGGTTAAATGCCAGCACCGTCAGCAGGATTGCGACACCTGGGAAGGTGACCACCCACCAGGCACTTTGTGCGAACTGCAACACGTCGGAGAGCATGGTGCCCCACTCCGGTGTTGGCGGTTGCGCACCCATGCCGAGGAAGCCGAGAGCGGCCATATCGAGAATGGCGTTAGAGAAACCAAGCGAGGCCTGCACGATAAGCGGTGCCAGGCAGTTCGGTAAAATGTTGATGAACATCTGGCGCATCGGGCTTGCACCCGCCACGCGAGAAGCGGTGACATAGTCGCGGTGGACTTCCACCAGCACCGCACCGCGCGTCAGTCGCACATAGTGTGGGAGCGCAACGAAGGTCAGTGCCAGCGAAGCGTTGACGATAGACGGGCCGAAGATTGCCACTAACACCAGCGCCAACAGCAGGCTTGGCAGTGCCAGCATGATGTCGACAATGCGCATGATGATGTTGTCGATAAGGCCACCGAAGTAGCCCGCAATCAGGCCAAGTACCACGCCCATAACCAACGACAGCACCACCACCAGGCAGCCGACCAGCAGCGACAGGCGCGCACCGTACATCAGGCGCGCCATGATGTCGCGGCCAACGTCGTCAGTCCCGAGCAGGAACTGCCAGCTACCACCTTCTTGCCAGACCGGCGGGTGCAGCAACGAGTCACGGAACTGTTCAGCAGGACCGTGCGGCGCGAGAACGTTGGCGAAGATTGCTATTAAGATCATCACGGTGACATACACCAGGCCGATGACCGCCCCTTTATTACGTTTAAAGTAGTGCCAGAATTCCTGGAACGGCGTCATTGGGACTGGCGCTGCGGCTACTTTACTCTCAGTGACTGTTTTTTCAGTTGATTGCGTCATGATGGCCCCTTATTTCTTATGGCGTATACGCGGGTTCACCACGCCGTACAGTAAGTCGACGATCAGGTTCACGAGGATAATCATCGTCGCAACCAACAATACGCCGCCCTGTACTACCGGGTAGTCACGACGTTGCAATGCATCAATCAGCCAGCGGCCAAGGCCCGGCCAGGAGAAGATGGTTTCCGTCAGGATGGCACCCGCCAGCAACGTACCAACCTGCAAGCCGATAACCGTCACGACTGGCAACATGGCGTTGCGCAGCGCATGAACCACGATAACGCGCATGCGGGTCAAACCCTTGGCGCGAGCGGTACGGATGTAGTCTTCGCCGAGCACTTCCAGCATTGACGAGCGAGTCATACGCACGATAACCGCTAACGGAATCGTACCAAGCACGATGGCGGGTAAAATCATATGCGCCACGGCGTCGATGAAGTCGCCTGGCTCGCCCCATATGGCGGTGTCTATCAGCATGAAACCGGTGAGCGGCAAGGTGTCGTCGAGGAATACCGTATCGCTAACGCGCCCTGATACCGGGGTGAGGTTCCAGTAGACGGAAACCAGCATGATTAACATCATACCCCACCAGAAAATAGGCATTGAATAGCCAGTCAGCGCAAGGCCCACCGAAGTGTGGTCAAACACGGAACCACGTTTAACCGCCGCCAGCACGCCAACCGGAATACCCACGGCAACGGCAAACATCATCGCGCAGACACCGAGTTCCATGGTCGCTTTAAAGCGTGGAACGAATTCGTCCCAGACTGGAAGACGGCTTTTTAACGAAATGCCCAGGTCGCCGTGCATCACACCCCAAATATAGTGGATGTATTGCTGCCACATCGGCTTGTCGAGGCCAAGTTCGGCCAACAACTGAGCATGACGTTCAGGAGAGATACCGCGCTCACCGGCCATAATCATCACCGGGTCACCGGGAATCATGTGCACGAAGGCGAAGGTAAGAAGGGTAATACCGATAAACGTGGGGATAACTAATCCCAGACGTCGGAGGATGAACTGCAACATAACCCGGATTCTCTGTAATCTCCCGCCTTAACCCTCATCTTTCAGGCCACAGGTGCGTTGGCTTCACTCAGTCACCCCAGTTACTTACTCAAGTAAGCTCCTGAGGATTCCCGAGCTTGCCGCCTTCCTGCAACCAGAAATCTGACGGTTAGCATAAATTGAGGCAGGATTGTATTGCTCACAAAAATTTCCACAAACCTAGAGGATGGCGTCGGGTTGTTGGACTTGTCGCCCTCACCCTAGCCCTCTCCCCCAGGAGAGGGAAAAAATCCCTCTCGATCTCCTCCCTCTCCCTAAGGGAGAGGGGCGGGGTGAGGGGGATATCTACCAGTATTATTCTACTGACACGTTCTCAAAGTGGTGTTTGCCCAATGGGTCAACCACGTAACCTTTCACTTCTTTGCGCACTGGCTCGTATACCGTGGAGTGAGCAACGATCAGCGCCGGAGCCTGATCATGCATCACGACCTGAGCTTGCTTGTACAGCTCGATACGCTTGTTGTGATCGTCAGTAGCACGCGCAGGTTGAATCAGCTCTTCAAACGGCTTGTAGCACCAGCGAGAGTAGTTAGAACCGTCTTTCGCCGCTGCACAGCTGAACAGGGTGGCGAAGAAGTTATCCGGATCCCCATTGTCGCCAGTCCAGCCCATCATCACAGCCTGGTGCTCACCTGCTTTGGCGCGTTTCAGATACTCGCCCCACTCGTAGGTTACGATTTTGGCGGTCACACCGACTTTCGCCCAGTCAGCCTGAATCATCTCAGCCATACGGCGAGCGTTCGGGTTGTACGGACGTTGTACTGGCATGGCCCACAGGTCAACGGTGAAGCCTTCAGCGTGGCCGGATTCTTTCAGCAGCGCTTTCGCTTTTTCAGGATCGTAGGTGTAATCCTTCACGTCATCGTTGTAACCCCACATGGTTGGTGGGATCAGGTTTTTAGCCGCAGTGCCTGCGCCCTGGTAAACCGCTTTGATGATCGATTCTTTGTTCACCGCGTAAGTCAGCGCCTGACGCACTTTTACGTCATCAAACGGTTTCTTCTCGGTGTTGAAAGACAGGTAACCCACGTTCAGGCCAGCCTGTTCCATCAGGTTGATGCTCTTGTCTTCTTTCATGCGAGCGATGTCAGCCGGGTTTGGATACGGCATAACCTGGCACTCGTTTTTCTGCAGTTTTGCGTAACGCACAGAAGCATCAGGCGTGATGGAGAACACCAGACGGTCGATCTGCGGCTTGGTGCCCCAGTAGCCCGGGAACGCTTTGTACAGAATGCGAGAATCTTTCTGGTATTGCAGCAGCTGGAACGGACCGGTACCGATTGGGTTCAGGTCAGTTTTTTCCGGCGTGCCGGCTTTCATCATGTTGTCAGCGTATTCTTTGGAAAGAATAGAGGCGAAGTCCATCGCGAGATCTGCCAGGAATGGCGACTCTGGGCGCGTCAGCACGAACTGAACGGTATTGTCGTCCACTTTCTTAATTTCGCTGATCAGGTCAGATAAGCCCATGCCTTCGAAGTATTCGTAGCTGCCGCCAGAAACTTTGTGGTACGGGTTGTTAGCATTCTTCTGACGATCGAACGAGAACACCACGTCATCAGCATTCAGATCGCGTGTTGGTTTGAAATCTTTGTTGTCCTGCCACTTCACACCTGAACGAAGGTGGAAGGTATAGGTTTTGCCGTCTTCGCTAACTTCCCATTTCTCAGCCAGACCTGGGATGATTTCGGTGGTGCCGGTTTTGAATTCAACCAGACGGTTATAAATTGGCACTGAGCTGGCATCGTAAGTGGTACCAGAGGTGAACAGCTGAGGGTTAAAACCTTCTGGGGAACCTTCTGAGCAATAAACCAGGGTTTTTGCCTGAACGCTAGCTGCTACGGTCAGGGCCACCAGGCTCAGACCAAATTTCAGCATCCCTGACTTCTTCAAGGAAAGACTCATTCTTCTGCTCCGTTGTGATGTTCCCTTATTCATTCTTATTACCGCTTTGTTGGCTGAGATAAGAAATCTATCGGGACATGTGTCGTGTTGTTTTTATCCGTTAGACCTTTGTTATTGGAGTGCGGTCCGTTCGGTGTGCCCGGAGGCGATGGTGAGACCAGGGGTTCCTTTCGTCAGGCTAGCTGTGTGGTAGTGCGGACTGTCCATAATTTGCCCCTCACGCCCTACAATCTGTCAATAGATGAGTAAAACGTCAATATAGGTAAGGGGGATTTACAACCGAGGTGAGAATCGGCGAACAAAGTTAAAAAAAAGCCTGTCGCTCTATTTCCAGCAGGGAAATTTATGCTACTGCCATGTTTATAGAATATTCCACTGATTAAAAGTCGACCTACAGCCGTATTCAGATGTGTCATTTCTGTAAAAATTATTGCCGAATGCTGATTATATGAACGATATGTTTTGTGATCCACTTCTCTTACAGCGAATCATGCTGGTATGAAACATAAGCATCGAGGTAATAAACCACGATTTTCCATAACAAAATACAATGGAAAATGTCACAAAATCGTCCACACGAGGTTGATACAACGCAAACCGCGGCAGAAACCCACTTTTGGTCGTTAAACAGGTCGTCATGCCGGTGCGGATAACTGATGCCAAAAATTAAAAAAACTAAAGGAATATAAATAACAAGTCTATTTTAGTACGGAATAATTCTTGACCGTGCTACAGAATTATTAATATGTTTGAGTCTTTCCGCCTGGAATTAATATGTATTTACGCAAGGAATGCTTTCACAAGAAAACATCTAAAATTCTAATTAGTACCATTTTTGCAGGTTTATTAATTTCTGGGTGTGACGATAAGCAGCCTAAAGCTTCTGAAAGCGCCAGTGCCGAACAGGCAGACACTCGGCATGCCCTGTGTAGTGACCTTCCGAAAATCCCCGGGACTATTCAAAATGGCGATTTCCCATACTGGAGCGATAATTTAGCTGAAAGTGATATTAAAAATTACCTGAACACACTTTCCGATATAGAAAAAAACCAGGGGAAAACATTAATCTATTATTCACTCGCCCTTATTATTCATGCCAGTAAAGCAACACAAATAGTGAGCAAAGATACGTTTATCCCGGAAGAAGCACAATTACAGTTGGTGCAGCTCAATTCGCTGATTAGCACGGCGCAAGAATGTTATAAAGCAGCGCCGTCATCAAATAATTCCAGCCTGATTCGTTATAGCTTCCTGCTCGATGCGGCTGACCAATACGACAAGTTATTAGCAGAACGCATTCAGCGACATCAGAATAGCGTTCCTTATACCGAAGGTGAGAAAGGCCAGATTGGCGGTGTCACTGAATGGATGGTGAAAGGCTCGGTGGGAAGAGTGACCCGCAGCTATAACAATGTGGTGAGCAGTTTTAATGCGCTGCATTAGCAATGCGGGTGTTTTGTCGGATGACGCTAACGCTTATCCGACCTACGGTTCGATTTTGATTTGGTAGGGTGGATAAGCGTTAGCGTCATCCACCATTTGCGCGAAACCCATAAACTACAGACGTAAAAAAACCCAATCTTTCGATTGGGTTTTCTTGAATTTGGTCGGCGAGAGAGGATTCGAACCTCCGACCCACTGGTCCCAAACCAGTTGCGCTACCAAGCTGCGCTACTCGCCGAATGCGGAGCGCATCTTACTGCGCACCGTTTTAGCCGTCAATCCCTGATACTTAAAATTATGTCCGTTTGATTCAAATTCCAGCATATGTGGCAAAAAAGTTACTGTTTCGCCTTGTTCGGCACATGGCACCAGTTGTTATTCTGGTTAATACCGCCGTCCGGCGATGTGTATCCCAGGCAACCCAAAATGGTGTCATACAACTCCACATGGCGGTGCGGCACTTTCATTTTCGCTTGTGCCTGCATGTGCTCAAACTCACGTGCCCGCTCCGGGTTTTCCAGATATTTATCGGAAGCCCAGACTAACAACGGTACACGGAATTGCTCAGGTGGCGCCATGTTACGTGGCGTACCATGCAGATGTTTCTTCTCATCAATCGATTCGCCATGATCCGAGGCGTAGAAAATAATCGCCCGTTTATCTCGTAACTCAGATATCACGCTATCCAGCACCGTGTCGGTGTATAGCACCGAGTTATCGAATGCGTTAATCAACTGCTCTTTACTGCACTCTGAATCAATACTGACGCACTCAGGAGCCCATTTAGCGAAGCTGCGCGGATAGCGTTGCACATAGGAGAAGTGCGAACCTTTAGTGTGCAGAATAATAAGATGTTTGCCGTCAGGATGCTTATCAACCGAACGCTTCATCTCCTCAACCAGCAACATATCGTCGACTTGTTTGCCGCTGTTACGCGGTTCAGCAGCGATTTGCTCACGGTAAGAGAAGTTGTCTGCCATGGTATTACCGTAGAACCACACTTCACTTTGCATCGCAAACAGCTCAGAACTAAAGCCAAGTTGCTTAAGGACAGCAAACACGTTCTGTTCTTTTAACGTCCGCTGCGGGTTGTCTTCCGCACCACCTTCACGCACAAACATACAGCGCAATGAAAGCTTGGTGGCGGTATCGCAGGATTCGCCACGGAAAGCGACGAGGTTTTTCTCTTTGGCGAGTTTTGGTGTGGTATCACGGTCATAACCCAAAATCCCCATGTGATCCCAGCGTGTCGTTTCGCCAATCACAAACACCACATAGGTATCATCCAGCTCTTTGGGCGCGACATAAGTGAACTTCTTTGCTGGATTCATCAGCGAGTTGTTATCTGTTGATTCATCAGCCTGAGCCCAGGCAAAAAGACCTAATGCGGAAACCCAATTTGATGGCAGATATGAGTTAGCGACCACGCCACCATAGCTCGGCATATCAACGGTCGAGCGTTTCTCAGTGCGGTTTTGTTGTTTATCCAGCCAACGCAACGGCGCCCAAACCATCAGCCCGGCCAGCAGCACAATGGCCACATTTTTGATCCGTTGGCCCGGTGTTTTTAACTGATGAAGCAGCGTGTCACGCGTGTTGCTACCCCAAATGAGCGCCAGCGGGATAACGCTGACCAAAATCATCCACATCACGAACTGATAACCGACAATTTCTTTCGAAAGGTCGATATCGGTGGTCATGACCGAGGCAATAATCCCGTAGCCAATGACGACATTAAGTAACGTCATGTAGTAGCTGGCGGCAACAGAGAACACCACAACCAGGGTGGCGAAAATTCGCCAAATTGCGCGGCCAAACAACGATAACAAACGAAGCAAAAAGAAGGTGACCAGCACGCATGCCGCGATTTCAGCCAGCATAGCGACAGCTTTTAATCCGCTAAATTCCCGAATGAATCCTTCGAAACGATGGTAAAAAACCGAAAGGTTTAAAAATAGTCCGATGTACACCGCTAACAGTAAGCACAGCTTCTGTTGGGTCATCGATTTAACGTAATTCATGCAGTTGTCCGAAAAAATAAAGCAAAAAAAGAAATGTCATAAACACCACTCAGACTCCCTTTAGACTGGAAAATTCTGAGCGATGAAAAAATAAAGTCCCGTTCAGGACGATTATTAACCAGTTTTTGGAACGGATTAGTAGAGCATAGGGCTGGCAAAAAGTATCGGCAAAAATCCTAAACCGGGATGCTGTTTACATTTCTCCGCTCTGATTTACCGTTTTAGACGACATAACAATGAACAGACACAAGGAAGGATGACTTCGGGGATTTCACAATGAATTATGCCGCCGTATAACATCACGGCGGCATGGTTTGCGGCATTAATATAGGGTTATCAAGCGTGAGCTTGTTGCAGAACTTCTCGTGCCGGCGTACGGATAGTCGTGGAAATCGCCAGGGACAAAATCAGCAGCGCGAAGATAACGCAGAAGGTGACATAGAAGCCGCCAAAGACCGACGCGATAATCGAACCGCAGATGCTGCCAATACCAAACCCTAAGTAAATCACACCGTAGTTTTTAGTCAGGTTATTCAGCCCAAAGAACTCACTGACCAGTGATGGATAAACGGTGATGGTGCCGCCGAAGTTAAAGGCCACACAAGCTATCGCTGCGAAGAAAGTCGCTTCGTTGAGTGGGGCGAACAGCAGTGCCGCCATACCGACTAAAGAAATCACCTGGCCGATAGTGATAACGCGGATGCGGGCGATTTTATCAGACAGAATGCCAAGCACTAAACGGCCGCTCAGGTTAGCAATGGCGATAACAGTGACTGCGTTAGCCGCAGATTCAGCAGTCAAATGCACCATACCCTGGGCAATATCTTTCGCTACACCAATGACATACAAACCACTCATGCAGGCAGTCAGGAACATAATTGCCAGCATCCAGTACTGTGGTTGACGCATAGATTCTGCAAGGGTGTAATCTTTTTCAGTCACACCATTCACTGTTTTCACTTCCTGCAATGGCGCATCTTTCATCAGCATTGAACCGAACAGAATCATCACCATTGCCAGCCCACCCCAAATCATAAAGGTGCTCTCAAGGCCAACGGTTGCCAGCAAATGGCTGTCGATATATTTAAAACCTAAGCTGCCGAGGCCGTATGAACCAATGGCAAGGGCGGAAATCAGACCTTTACGCTCCGGGAACCACTTCACGCAGTTAGAGAGTGTTATCAGGTAACCTGCGCCATCAGCGAGGCCTACCAGCACACCAGCGCTCAGCCATAACATCAGCAAGTTGTCGGAGTGAGCGGTCAGGAAGAAGCCGACACCCAGCAGCACACCAGCAGCCATCGTCACGTTACGAACACCAAAACGTTCCTGCAATTTCCCTGCGACGGAGGAAGAAATCGCAAGGCCAAGGCTTAACAAACCAAAGGAGAACGCCACCTGGCTGATTGGCTCACCCAGTTTTTGCGACAGCGCGCTATTGAACAGGCTCCAGGTATAAACGGAACCGAGGGCAAACTGAGTAATGATGGTGCCGATCAGAGTTAACCAGCGTGTACGGTTGTAGTTGGCATTATTCATGGCAGATGTCCGCAAAATTTAAGAGAAATCTTCTGCTGCCAAGAGTAACGAAGTGCATTTTATTCCAGGAGAAAAAGGCATGAGATGCACTCAGGCCGGAATGAAATGCCTCTGAGAGGGAATGAATGACCTGGACGTTGTCTTAATTTTTTGAACGGTTAGTAATTACTATCAATGGAGGCTGCGTAAACACTGATAATTAGATGTTAATTATCAGTGTTCAAGGTTAAATCAATGATCAGAATTTCGCACTAACGCCGACGTTATAAATATAGGCCTCGCCAGTGGTTAAACCTTCTGCTTGTGACATCGAAGCAAATGCCGCCATATTTTTACTAATTGGCATATCGGCACCGACGGTAATATCCATCCAGTTGCTATCCTGGCCCGATGCAGTATTCGCCCTCATCCCGGACTGGGCTTTCCACAAGTTCTCGCCGTACTGATGGTTATAGCTTACCTGTGCCCACGGGCGCAGATAACCGAGTGATGAATCTACCCGCCAGCCCACAGTGGACACGCTGGCATGCCACAGTTGATCGGTAAATCGTGAGCCAACCGCCGAATCACCGTACTCGTTATATATCCCAGTCGATGAGCTATCCCAACTGTACTTTGCGGTCGGCCCGGTGGTGAAATTTCCAGGCAAATCGATATTCCAGCCAATACCCAAAAGTGAGCTATCAGCTGTCACACTATCGTTACCAGAAACGAGCAGCAGCCCCTCCTGGTTTTGGGAGGTAAACGAAGAATTAATCCGTTCTGCAAGAATATCGTTATAACTTGGTTGGTGACTACTGTCCCAAGTGTAATGATCCTGCATTTCGCCTGGAGCATCCTCAACAACATATTCTTGTTGCCAGGCAAATACATTCGTAGCATAAGACAGACAACACAAAGCCAGCACCGTGGTGAAAGTGACACGGCGACCACTGCATATATTTATGATCATTCAAGCGACTCCAGGAAAGAGCCAAATCCGGCGATATTTTTAGTCTTTTTGGCGGGCTTGCGGATAGCCCCAAAATAATTCAAGGTGCATCGAGGCGGCCAGAGAGCGAGTCCCGATGAACTTACATGAGTAAGTGATTCGGGTGAGTAAACGCAGCCAACGATGAGGCAACTTGAAGTATGACGGGGATAGCCCTGATTTAACTATTGTCTCTTTATCTGGCACGTCAAGTTGGCACGAGAAATTTCATCGAAGGAGAAACGTATGATTCGTTGTGGATGGGTGTCTCAGGATCCGCTTTACATGGAATATCACGATAAAGAATGGGGCGTACCGGTGACCGATGGGCAACACCTTTTCGAGATGATCTGCCTTGAAGGACAACAAGCCGGTTTGTCCTGGATTACGGTGCTGAAAAAACGTGAAAACTATCGTCGCTGCTTTAAAAATTTTGACCCGCAAGCCGTGGCGTTACTGCAACCAGAAGATGTCGACTTGCTGGTTCAGGACGCCAGCATTATCCGCCATCGTGGAAAACTAGAAGCCATTATCAATAACGCAAAAGCGTACCTCGCGATGGAAGCCAACGGCGAAAAATTCCCTGAATTTGTCTGGTCGTTTGTCGACAACCAGGCGCAAGTGACACAAGCCGCTACGCTTGCTGAAATCCCGACTACTACCCCCGCTTCAGATGCGCTATCCAAGGCACTAAAAAAACGTGGCTTCAAATTTGTCGGCTCCACGATCTGCTACTCATTCATGCAGGCCTGTGGTCTGGTCAACGACCACGTGACGAGTTGCTTCTGCCACCCTGATAATTTCAAATGATCCGCCGTCTACAACCCCATGAAATGGATGAGCTGATAGCACTTTGGCTTGCCAGCACCATTGATGCTCATCCGTTTATTAGCGAAAGCTATTGGCATGAAAGCGAATCCATCGTGCGGAACGTTTATATTCCACAATCGGTGACCTGGGTTTATCTCCAAAACGATAAAATAGCCGGCTTTATCAGCGTGATGGATTCACTGTTTATTGGTGCGCTGTTTGTGAGTGAACCGTTTATCGGCAAGGGAATTGGCACTGCTTTGATGGCACACGTCAAAAAGCAGTATCCCGCGCTGAGTCTTGAGGTTTACCAGAAGAATTATCGGGCAGTGGATTTTTACCACCACCAGGGCTTTCGCATTGAAGAAAGCGCCTGGCAAAATGAGACGCACCACCCGACGTGGATTATGAGCTGGCCGGAGGGAGAAACGCTGTAACCTCCGGAGCAGGGCCGAGATATTTTTCGGCCCACACCAGTGAAGAGTTCGCCGCGCAACCATTGGCGAGCCGCGAAGTCGGTATATCCAGCGTCAGCACGTTAACCGCACCGTTTTTACACAGCTTATCGTCATTCAGATCGGGCCATGCGCCCTGATGAATACAGACTACGCCCGGCTTGATGCCATCCGTCACTAAAGCCCCGACCAACACCTGCCCACGGGCATTCCACACCCGCACCAAATCGCCATCCGCAATACCACGTTCAGCGGCATCTTTAGGATGTAGCGTTAACGGCTCGCGTCCGGCAATGGCGTATTTCTCGCGTAGTGCCGCATAGTTAAGTTGGCTGTGCAAGCGGTGCGCCGGATGCGATGAAAGCAGTTGAAGCTGGCCTGCTGCGGCATTGCCCTGCCATTCATTCGGCGCAAGCCAGGTCGGGTGCCCCGGGCAATCAGCATAAGCAAAACTGGCGATGCGCTCTGAATAGATTTCGATTTTACCGCTCGGAGTTTTTAACGGATTAGCCTGTGGATCGGTGCGGAAATCAGCAAAACGGATGAAAGCGGCGTTCTTTTCACTTTCTGGCATTTCTATCAACTGGTTAGATTCCCAGAACTGCTGGAAATCGGGCAGTTCTACTTGTTGAGCCGCTCCGCGCTTACGCGCAATTTCGTAAAACTCTTCCAGCCATTGCAGCTCGGTTTTGCCTTCCGTGAAGCGCGTTTCACCACCCTCTTCCCAGAGAGCACTAAGCTGTGCAAAAACGTCGAAATCATTACGTGCCTCCGCCTGTGGTGAAACCACCTGCTTCATTGGCACCAGATGCTGGTTGCTGTAATCGCCAGTCATCGTCAAATCGTTGCGCTCAAAAGATGTGGTGATCGGCAGCACAATATCCGCGTGTTTTGCGGCAGCCGTCCAGAAGCATTCGGAAATCACCACCAACTCAGGTTTCTGCCAGGCTTTAATCAGGCGGTTAGTGTCCTGATGATGGGTAAAATTGGCACCGCCCGCCCACCACAACATGCGGATGTCCGGGAAGGTTTTTTGCTGCCCATTATGCTGATACTCGCCACCAGGGTTTTCCAGCGCTTCCACAATGCGCGCCACCGGGATTTTTTCCACGGCATCAGTTCCATTCGCCACCGCCCCCTGTAGAG
>NZ_JAHWLU010000101.1:0-17956 GCF_022134725.1 Buttiauxella sp. S19-1 | reverse complement strand
ATATTCCGGAAATATACATCAATATTTTAATAAAGAATGGGACAACAAAACCAAGCCAAAATATCCTGATGCCAATACCTTTATCTGCTAAACCATGACGCCAGCGTGCACCGAGATAATAACGAGCCATCATGCAACAAACTGATATTGCAGAGACCAGACAAAGGACAAATACCACCACCGCAAACCAGGATATTTTCAAACAGAATGAATATGCGACGATTGAAGCTATTATTAACGGAATAATACCTAACCGCCCATAGATAAGCACCATGGCGATCATGAAACTTATTGGAAGGTATGCGAGATAAATCTGCTTAGATTCAACAACTGTAGCGGGTGAGATGTAGCGAGAAAGAGGAACAAGCAGAAGGCTTAAAACCAGTGCTGTGACGGATTTTTTTATCATTTTTCGGAAAGTCATAAGCTCTGGAGTGAGTATTCTGCATTGTTTGGCAGCGTTATTCGGTGATGAATAATACGTTTATTTATTGCGCAGATCAAGTTTGCGAAATACCACATCTCTTTAATTTACTTCATCTTTTACACATCCCAACAAAGAGAAATAGTTTGATATATTCACTAGGTGAATAGATGTGTAATAAATGTCGCTGGTGTGCGGTGATTTTGAGTTTTTTTGTTATTAAAACGAAAAAACCCCCGCCATCAGGCGAGGGTTTTATATTTTGGTGGAGCTAAGCGGGATCGAACCGCTGACCTCTTGCATGCCATGCAAGCGCTCTCCCAGCTGAGCTATAGCCCCACGAAGGGTCTTATTGTGTAAACGGTTCAAATCTTGCTGGTTAAGATTTGGTGGAGCTAAGCGGGATCGAACCGCTGACCTCTTGCATGCCATGCAAGCGCTCTCCCAGCTGAGCTATAGCCCCATACCGTGAACACCGTGTCGTATCGACGGGCGGCATCATATGAAACCCATTCAACAGTGTCAACGGCAAATTCTTGTTCTGCGGTTGATCGTCGAAAAAGCAAACAATGTGAACAAAGCTAATTGCATATCATGATGCTGTAGTTAATCCTGTCACAGTTTCCAGTAAAATGATCCTCTAAAATGAACCACTAATAACCCCTTTGGACTTAAGGAAAAACTGTGCTCAAGGAACGTATGACCCCAGAAGAGCTGGCGATAATTACCGGTTACAGTCGTCAAACAATCAACAAATGGGTACGTAAAGAATGTTGGCTCACCACGCAAAAACCCGGTGTTCAAGGTGGTAAAGCTCGGCTGATTCATGTTGACGAACGTGTACGCGATTTTATTAATAGTGCAAAACGTGTTTCTGAGAAACACAGCAACTACCATGTTAATGACACTTCCCTGGAAGGCCTTCTGCTTAATTCGATGAAACAGATGTCGATAGTTGAGCAAGAAAAGTTGTCTGCACTGCTTCTTCGGGAAGGAATTGCGGGAGTTTTAAAACGTTTAAGTATTCGTGATGAATAAGACGAGTATTAAAAAGCCGGCATAAGCCGGCTTGTTAGCAAGTACTCTTTATTACCGTACGCGTTACTGTTGTGCTTCGCGCTGTGCAATAAATTCCAGCGCCTGGTTGATACGCGCAATAGAACGTTGTTTACCAATTGCATGGACGGTGACATCCAGACCAGGTGACTGCCCTGCTCCAGTAACCGCTACGCGCAGTGGCATGCCAACTTTTCCCATACCCACTTCCAGTTCATCAGCTGTTGCCTGAATTGCGTTATGCACGTTTTCTGCTGTCCAGTCAGTTAACGCTGCCAGTTTGTCACGCACCACTTCCAGTGGCTGACGCGCAACCGGACGCAGGTGTTTCTTCGCAGCATCCGCATCAAACTCACTGAAGTCTTCGTAGAAGTAGCGGCAAGTTTCAGCCATCTCTTTCAGAGTTTTGCAGCGATCGCCAAGCAGTTTCACCAGTTCAGCCAATTGCGGGCCATTACGGGTATCAATATTTTGCTGCTCGATATGCCATTGCAGATGCGTGGCAACATATTCAGGTGCCAAATGGTTAATGTAGTGGTGGTTCAACCACTGCAATTTTTCCGTGTTAAATGCGCTGGCAGATTTGCTGACTGAATCAAGGGTGAACAGCTTGATCATCTCTTCACGCGTGAAGATCTCTTGATCGCCGTGTGACCAACCCAAGCGCACCAGGTAGTTCAGCAAAGCTTCAGGCAGATAACCATCATCACGATATTGCATGACGCTTACGGCACCGTGGCGTTTAGAAAGCTTTTTACCGTCATCGCCATTAATCATAGATACGTGCGCATATACCGGAACAGGTGCATTCAACGCTTTCAGGATGTTGATCTGGCGAGGTGTGTTGTTGATATGGTCTTCACCACGAACAACGTGGGTGATTTCCATATCCCAGTCATCGACTACCACACAGAAGTTATAAGTTGGGGAACCGTCGGTACGGCGAATGATCAGATCGTCTAGTTCCTGGTTGCTGAATTCGATTGGGCCACGGATCTGGTCGTCGAAAATCACAGAACCGTCTTGCGGGTTGGCAAAACGCACCACACAAGGTTCGTCTGCCGCGTGATGTTCATGACCGTGACGGCAGCGGCCGTCGTAACGCGGCTTGTCGCCATTCGCCATTTGTTCTTCGCGCAGCGCTTCAAGGCGTTCTTTAGAGCAGTAACATTTATACGCTGTGCCCGCTTCCAGCATTTCATCGATAACCGCGTTGTAGCGATCAAAACGTTTGGTCTGGTAGTACGGGCCTTCGTCCCACTCAAGGCTCAACCAATTCATGCCATCCATAATAGCTTCGATAGCTTCTGGGGTTGAACGCTCAAGATCAGTGTCTTCTATACGCAGCACAAACTCGCCGCCGTGGTTACGAGCAAAAAGCCATGAGTAAAGAGCAGTACGAGCGCCACCAACGTGCAAATAGCCTGTTGGGCTTGGCGCGAAGCGAGTTTTGATTTTCATTAAACGGCCTTAATTACGCAAAAGTGCCGGGAAACCGGCAAATGCCAGGGAATATTTAGTCGAAAACATTCTACCACTGTGTGCTGATTCCTCAATGTCGATACCTTGTGTTCTCAGCAATCCTTATATTCTGGTGATAAATCAATCACCAATGGATATTTGGCGATCGCATTGTTTATTTTTACGACGAACAAACAAAATCTTTAGAAAAGGCGTTGACTCATTTTCAACTCTCCCTATAATGCGACTCCACACAGCGGGGGTGATTAGCTCAGTTGGTAGAGCACCTCCTTTACACGGAGGGGGTCGGCGGTTCGAGCCCGTCATCACCCACCATTCATTAGTGAGTGATACCGCAGTGTGTAGTCATTAAGAAGTACAGTAAGAGATAAGATTTGGGTGATTAGCTCAGTTGGTAGAGCACCTCCTTTACACGGAGGGGGTCGGCGGTTCGAGCCCGTCATCACCCACCATTATCTACTCTTGCGATAGCAGTACCGAAGTTTGGGTGATTAGCTCAGTTGGTAGAGCACCTCCTTTACACGGAGGGGGTCGGCGGTTCGAGCCCGTCATCACCCACCATTCGGGGCGTTAGCTCAGTTGGTAGAGCAGTTGACTTTTAATCAATTGGTCGCAGGTTCGAATCCTGCACGCCCCACCAATGTAGAAAGGCGCCCTAAAGGCGCCTTTTTGCTATGCGCGATTCGGGCGGGATTTGAACCTGCTGCAGGTTCGACAAAATCGTCGGGAACGATTTTGCATCACCGCTTGCGGTGACCCGAAGGGCGAGTCTCAGGATGAGACGAGTGATATCCTGCACGCCCCACCAAATTCAGACAAAAGCGCCTTCAGGGCGCTTTTGTTGTTTCTAAGGCAGGTTCAAGCTGAGTGCTGCGAAACAACATTGCCGCTTACGCTAATTTCCCCCTACAAAACCTCATTATTATCAAATAGCGGATCGCCCTGGCGCGCTGCAGTTAACTGCTGGGCCTGTTGACGGACAACCTGCCAAATCGCCTCCGCTGCACGCGATAGCGAGCGATTTTTGCGCCGTACCAGCATTAATTTCCGCTCCACCACCGGGACAAGTGGCCGCACAACCAATGGCCGGCCTTGCGGTAATGGCAATGCAAGTGCGGGAAGTACACTAATGCCGATTCCAGCTTCAACCATAGGATACAGTGTCGCCGGATGACCTATCTGCTGCACAATATTTGCCTCAATGCCCTGGCGCATTAATGCATCATCGATCAATGGTCGACTGCCCGATGCATAATCCTGCAAAACCAGATTTGTACCTTGTAGCTCCTGCCATGGAACCTGTTTGCAGGCAGCAAATGGATGGTCATTACGGCACAGTAATAAAAAAGGCTCAGATAGCACAGCCTCACAATCCAGATCGCTTGCCTGAATGGGGTCGATAACCATGCCAAAATCCACTTCCCCCTGGCGAATACTTTGCAGCACCCACTGCTGCGGACGGTCATGTAGCACGAAGCGAATAGCAGGATATTTCAGTGCCGCCGCCGCAATAGATTGTGGCATCAAATGAGCGGAAATAGTCTGGCTTGCCGCAACTCGCACGGTACCGCTTAGTTGATGGCCGACACTGCGCGTGTCCAGCAATGTACTGGTCAACTCTTCCAGCAACCGCTCAAGCCGTGCTGCCAGTTGTTGGCCCGCATCCGTCAGCACAACTTCGCGCGTGGTGCGATCCAACAGTTTTACGCCTATTTCATTTTCCAACTCTTTCACGCTGTGGCTGACTGCCGATTGGCTCAGGCCAATTTGCTCCCCTGCCCGGCTAAAACTTCCAGCATGAGCCACGGCAACGAAGACTTTTAACTGACGCAGAGAGTAATTCATCTGTTTTTTTCATTAATGTATTCAATAAATCAATTTTATTTCTAAAAACGATAAAAGCACAATGGCGCGATAACAGTTTGAGGAATGATGATGAAACTCTTTCGCGTGCTCGACCCTTTTACTATGACGTTGATTGTTACCGTACTGCTGGCGTCTTTCTTCCCGGCTCAAGGTAGTTTTGTGGGCTTTTTTGAAGGGCTAACAACTGCGGCTATTGCATTGCTATTTTTTATGCACGGCGCAAAGCTTTCGCGTGAGGCAATTATCGCGGGTAGCAGCCACTGGCGGCTGCACTTGTGGGTGATGTGCAGCACCTTTGTACTCTTCCCGGTATTGGGTGTTTTGTTTGCCTGGTGGGCACCAGTTAATGTCAGTCCGGAAATTTACACCGGCTTTTTGTACCTTTGCATTCTGCCTGCCACCGTGCAATCTGCCATTGCCTTCACTTCACTTGCCGGAGGGAATGTTGCTGCTGCCGTATGCGCCGCTTCCGCTTCAAGCCTGCTCGGTATTTTCCTCTCGCCATTGTTAGTTGGCATGGTGATGCACGTCCACGGCGCAAGCGGTAGCCTGCAACAAGTCGGCAGTATTATGTTGCAGCTGCTGGTGCCATTTGTCGCCGGGCATTTATCGCGCCCGTGGATTGGTGATTGGGTTGCGCGCCATAAAAAATGGATAGGTAAGACTGACCAGACATCAATTCTTCTGGTTATCTACACGGCGTTTAGCGAGGCGGTCAGACATGGAATTTGGCACAAAGTCGGTTTAGGTTCACTACTGTTTATCGTTGTTGTGAGCCTGATATTGCTGGCCATTGTTATCAGTATCAATATGTTCGTCGCCAGACGTCTGGGTTTTAGTAAGGCGGACGAAATTACTATCGTGTTCTGCGGTTCAAAAAAGAGTCTGGCGAATGGTATTCCGATGGCAAATATCTTATTCCCGGTCGCTACCGTGGGGATGATGGTGCTGCCACTGATGATCTTCCACCAGTTGCAGCTGATGATTTGTGCTGTTCTGGCAAGGCGTTACCAGAAAGAGACTCAAGTGGCGGCCAAAGCCGCCACCGACAATGCTTAATTAATGCCGTTTGAGGGGCTTGACCATCCCCTCCAACCCTTCAGTTTTAATCAGCAATGTGAGCCTCATCAACTCACCCAGATGACCTTGCGGGAACTCATCTTTGCGAGCAAACCACAGCAGATATTCTTCCGGTACATCGATCAACACGCGACCTTTGTACTTGCCGAACGGCATCACAGTATTGGCTATCTCAATAAGCTGTTCTTTATCCATTTCATTCACCCAATAAGCGAATCATTTCAGCTTCATCAATCACCTCAATACCCAGTTCCTGAGCTTTAGCAAGCTTAGAACCCGCCGCTTCGCCCGCGATCACCAGATCCGTTTTCTTCGACACACTACCTGCCACTTTTGCACCTAACGCCACCAAACGTGCTTTCGCATCGTCACGCGACATGATGTTCAGCGAGCCAGTCAGCACCACCGTTTTACCGGCGAAAGGACTGTCAATTTCTTCAGCTTTGATAACCACGGGAGCTGGCCAGTGAACGCCCGCTTCTTCCGTCAACTGGCGGATCACTTCACGGTTGCTCTCTTCGGCAAAGAAGTTAAACGTATGAGTAGCCACCACAATGCCGACGTCAGGAACTTTTTGTAACTCCTCGATGCTCGCAGCAGACAGCGCATCAAGCGTACCAAAGTGAGCGGCTAAACTAGCAGCTGTCGCTTCGCCGACTTCACGAATACCGAGTGCATATAAGAAACGCGCAAAGGTGGTTTCTTTGGCTTTAACCAACGCATCAACCACGTTTTGCGCAGACTTCGGCCCCATGCGGTCGAGCCCGGTAAGTTTACCCGGCGTCAAAGTAAATAGATCGGCTGGGGTGTGAACGTATTCTTTCTCCACCAGTTGATCGATGATCTTGTCGCCCATCCCGTCAACATCCAGCGCACGGCGCGAGACAAAATGCTTAAGCGCTTCTTTACGCTGCGCACCACAAATCAGGCCTCCGGTGCAACGAGCTACCGCTTCGCCTTCCACACGTTCAACGTCTGACCCACAAACCGGGCAATGAGTCGGGAAAACTATCTCTGCGGTGTTCTCCGGGCGCTCAGATTCCACCACACCAACAACCTGTGGGATAACATCGCCAGCACGACGGATGACCACGCGATCACCGATTCTTAAGCCCAGGCGCTCAATTTCATCCGCATTATGCAGTGTGGCATTACTGACCAACACCCCCGCGACCTGAACAGGTTCAAGACGTGCAACCGGGGTAATAGCGCCAGTACGCCCAACCTGGAATTCAACGTCACGAACAAAGGTCATCTGTTCCTGAGCCGGGAATTTAAACGCCACTGCCCAGCGTGGTGCACGAGCAACAAAGCCGAGTGTTTCTTGCAACGCAAGCGAATCTACTTTGATGACTACACCGTCAATATCAAAGCCGAGTGTTGGGCGGTCGGCCTCAACCTGGTGATAAAACGCCAGTACTTCTTCTGGTGTGTTGCACAGACGAATGCGGTCGCTAACTGGCAGGCCCCACTCTTTGAACTGCTGCAAACGTGCATGATGACTGGCTGGCAATTCACCACCTTCAAGCAAGCCGACGCCATAACAGAAGAAGGTTAATGGGCGTTTTGCCGTAATGCGAGGATCGAGCTGGCGCAATGATCCGGCCGCCGCATTGCGAGGGTTGGCAAAAATTTTTCCGCCCGTACGGCGCGCTTCTTCGTTAATTTTCTCAAAGCCCGCCTGTGGCAGGAACACTTCACCACGTACTTCCAGACGACGAGGAAGATTTGTGCCGCGCAATTTGAGTGGAATGGCACGAATGGTACGCACGTTGGCGGTGATATTTTCACCCGTCGTACCGTCGCCACGCGTGGCAGCACGAGTCAATACACCGTCTTCATAGAGCAGGCTTACCGCCAGGCCATCCAGTTTCAGTTCACAGCAAAAAGTCACGGCTTCGGTGCTTTTTAAGCGGTCCTGGACACGCTTGTTAAATGCCAGGTAACTCGCTTCATCAAAGGCGTTATCGAGCGACAACATCGGCACTTCATGGCGAACTTGGGTAAATTCGCTTAAAGGTGCAGCCCCTACGCGCTGTGTCGGTGAATCGGGGGTAATGAGCTCAGGATGCGCTTCTTCAAGTGAGCGCAATTCCCCCATCAGGCGGTCGTATTCCGCATCAGGGATTTCTGGGTTATCAAGCACATGATAAAGGTATTCATGATGGCGAAGCGTGGTTCGCAGTTGAGTCATTTGTTGTTCGATTGTGTCCATATCGCACCATCAATATAAAAAACCCCCGACATGCGGGGGTTTAGGGAGAAACATGTTCAGGATGGGTATCAGTGGGTTGCGTTTGCTTCAACCACTTCGCGGATACGATCCTGATATTCACGCATTTTTTGCGGCGTCATCATGCGACGTTGATCATCAAGCACAACACCACCGACTTCATCAGCAATATGCTGAGCAGACTGAAGCATCAGCTTAAAGTTCTGCGCCGGGTCGCCATAAGATGGTACCTGCATGAAGATTGTCACGCCAGGCGTTGCAAAATTCGTCATGCTTTCTGGGTCAAACGAACCTGGTTTAACCATATTAGCGAGGCTGAACAGAACCGGGCCGCTACCATCAGGACTCAGATGACGGTGGAAAATATTCATTTCGCCAAAAATAAAGCCCGCCTGCTGAATACTGTTTAACAGCACATCACCGTTAATCATACTGCCCGCATGAGCCGAGACATTAAGCACAATCACCGTTTCTTTACGACGTTCCGGTGGTTCTGGTGTCGGAGCCGGTTGAGCAACAGCCGGTTCAACCGCAGGTTCTACGTGCTGAACTGTTGGCTGTTGAACCGGAGCTTGCGGTGCCACTGGCGGTACAACAGACTGTTGTAGCGCCGGTTGTGGGGCTTGATGGACCGCCGGCTGCACATGCTGTTGAGGTGCTGGCTGGTGAGTAGTCGGTGCGACTGGCACTTCCTGACGCGGCATGACCGGTTCAGGCTGACGCACAGGCGAACTCTGACGTGGTTCAGCAGAAGCGTAAGGTGGCTCGTATTGGTGTTGAGGTGCTTGCGGCTGACGAGGCATTTCTGGCTCGCGAGTCACTGTTTCTGGCGCAGGAGTTACCCGACGCACACGCACCTCACCTACTCCATCATCTTGCTCATCGTCAGCCTCGTCGCCATCCGGCTCGTATTCGTCACGCTTAGACTTCATGCGCTTCAATGGACGATCACGAAAAACGGATGAACGTTCCTTACGACTCGTCCACAGACCGTGAACCAGTAAGGCTATTATGGCGATCGCGCCAACAATGATTAATATCAGACGCAAATCCTGCATCATTATATTCTCTGTTGTTCTAACACCTTGCCACCGCGGCAAACATTTACTCACTAAGAGTATTTGCCCATCTGCTCAAGTGCAAGTCCGCACAGAGTTTTCTCAGCATAAAGATGGACTGAAATCGACTTTTTGCTGTTTTTTCGACCATTTCCTAATAAGTTTTTCTGCTGACACTCAGTTATGATGGATATGCATGTCAAAGCAAAGCCCAAAAAGGAGTTCGTTCAGATTATGGTTTCACCATCAGGAAGCGTGCCACGCAGTGGCGTTTATTATTTTTCGCAGGGCTGGAAGTTGGTCCGTGAGCCTGGAATCAAACGTTTCGTGCTCATGCCGCTATTGGTCAATATTTTACTGATGGGTGGCGCATTCTGGTGGCTATTTTCACGCCTGGATGTGTGGGTTCCAACCCTACTTTCATACGTTCCAGACTGGTTGCAGTGGTTAAGCTATTTGATTTGGCCTGTGGCAGTGGTCTCTATCCTGTTGGTATTTGGTTATTTCTTCTCGACCATTGCGAACGTGATTGCCGCACCCTTCAACGGATTGCTGGCAGAGCAACTTGAAGCGCGTCTGACAGGGAGCACCCCGCCAGATACCGGCGTGTTGGGCATCATGAAAGATGTCCCACGGATTATGAAACGCGAATGGCAGAAGCTGTCCTGGTATTTACCGCGTGCTTTGGTGCTGCTGGTGCTCTACTTCATACCGGGCATCGGCCAAACTGTTGCACCCGTTTTATGGTTCTTATTTAGCGCCTGGATGCTCGCTATCCAGTATTGCGACTATCCGTTTGATAACCATAAAGTGCCATTCAAGGAGATGCGCATTTCGTTGCGTGAGAAGAAAGGTATTAACATGCAGTTTGGTTCACTGATCAGTCTGTTCACACTGATTCCTTTCCTGAACCTGGTCATCATGCCGGTTGCGGTCTGCGGCGCGACCGCGATGTGGGTGGATTGTTATCGCCCAAAACACGCCATGTGGAAGTAGTTTTTTCTGGAGCGGTTTCTACCGCTCCTTATTCCTTGTTATTCCTTCTTGCTACAGCTTATTACCCTTCTACATATAGATATACGATTTCTTTACTTCCGCATAACTTCTAAGCAGGTATGCTGAAGAGGTTTCCCAAATTTCATACAGTTAAAGGACAGGCTATGAGCAAGATCTATGAAGACAACTCTCTGACAATCGGTCATACGCCGCTGGTTCGCCTGAACCGTATCGGTAATGGACGCATCCTGGCAAAGGTAGAGTCCCGCAACCCGAGCTTTAGCGTCAAATGCCGTATCGGAGCCAATATGATTTGGGATGCCGAGAAACGCGGTGTACTCAAGCCGGGAGTCGAGTTAGTTGAGCCTACCAGTGGTAACACAGGTATCGCCCTGGCTTACGTTGCTGCAGCGCGTGGCTACAAGTTAACGCTAACCATGCCTGAAACCATGAGTATTGAACGTCGTAAACTGTTGAAAGCACTTGGCGCTAATCTGGTACTAACTGAAGGCGCGAAAGGCATGAAAGGTGCAATTCAGAAAGCTGAAGAAATCGTTGCCAGCGATCCAGAAAAATTCCTGTTGTTGCAGCAGTTCAGTAACCCGGCCAACCCAGAAATCCACGAAAAAACCACAGGCCCAGAAATCTGGGAAGATACTGACGGCGAAGTCGATGTCTTCATTGCCGGTGTTGGTACTGGCGGTACGCTGACCGGCGTGAGCCGCTATATCAAAAACACCAAAGGCAAAACGGATCTGATAAGCGTGGCCGTTGAGCCAACGGATTCTCCAGTCATTGCTCAGGCGTTAGCAGGTGAAGAAATCAAACCTGGGCCGCACAAAATTCAGGGCATAGGTGCAGGCTTCATTCCTGGCAACCTCGACCTCAAACTGATCGACAAAGTTATCGCCATCACTAATGACGAAGCTATTTCTACTGCGCGCCGTCTGATGGAAGAAGAAGGCATACTTGCTGGGATTTCATCCGGTGCGGCAGTGGCTGCAGCATTAAAACTTCAGGAAGATGAAGCATTTACCAACAAAAACATTGTGGTTATACTGCCATCCTCCGGGGAGCGTTATCTGAGTACCGCCCTGTTTGCCGATCTTTTCACTGAAAAAGAACTGCAACAGTGATGCCAACCAGGTAGATTTGAGTAAAAAAGCACCCGAATGGGTGCTTTTTTGTGGCGTCCGTCAAACTTTTAGCTACCCTGGCATTGCGTCACCCTTTCAGGTCTGGTATCTATCCAGCAAATTATTTTGATGCGCGAAATTAATCGAAGTGTGAGATACGTCTGCTGAATCGATTTATCGATTTGGTGCAAAATCACATTTCACGGCATAATGATTAATGACGAGCGAGCCGCGAAGCGCATGGTAAATGTCAGAGCACATTTCGTGGTTCCCGAAAGCATCCTGTGTCGCGTAAAGTCTTCAGTTAACGTCGACGCTAACTATACAGGCTAAAGTTTTGCCACCAGGCTAGACTTTAGTTCCACAACACAAAACCTATAAGTTGGGGAAATACAATGTTCCAGCAAGAAGTTACCATTACCGCTCCAAACGGTCTGCATACCCGCCCTGCTGCTCAGTTTGTTAAAGAAGCTAAAGGCTTCACTTCTGAGATCACTGTGACCTCCAACGGCAAAAGCGCAAGCGCCAAAAGCCTGTTCAAACTGCAAACTCTGGGCCTGACTCAAGGGACTGTAGTGACCATCTCCGCTGAAGGTGAAGATGATCAGAAAGCAGTTGAGCATCTGGTAAAACTGATGGCTGAACTCGAGTAAGTTCTGGGTTCTTCGTAAATATCAGTCACAAGTAAGGTAGGGTTATGATTTCAGGCATTTTAGCATCCCCGGGTATCGCTTTCGGCAAGGCACTTTTGCTGAAGGAAGATGAAATTGTCATCGACCGGAAGAAAATTTCTGCCGACAAAGTTGCGCAGGAAGTTGAACGTTTCTTAAGCGGGCGCGCGAAAGCGTCAGCACAGCTGGAAACGATCAAAATTAAAGCTGGCGAGACCTTCGGTGAAGAAAAGGAAGCTATCTTCGAAGGGCACATTATGTTGCTGGAAGACGAAGAGCTTGAGCAGGAAATCATAGCCCTTATCAAAGATAAATTAGTGACTGCTGATGCAGCGGCTCACGAAATTATCGAAGGCCAGGCGGTCGCGCTGGAAGAGCTAGACGATGAATACCTGAAAGAACGTGCGGCTGACGTACGCGACATCGGTAAGCGTCTGCTGCGCAATATCCTCGGTCTGGCAATTATCGACCTTAGCTCTATTCAGGATGAAGTTATCCTGGTGGCTAAAGATTTGACTCCGTCTGAAACTGCACAGCTGAACCTGCAAAAGGTGCTGGGTTTCATCACCGATATCGGCGGCCGTACTTCCCATACCTCCATCATGGCGCGTTCTCTTGAACTGCCAGCGATCGTCGGTACCGGTAGCGTGACCAGCCAGGTGAAGAACGGCGATTACCTGATCCTCGATGCTGTTAACAATAAAGTTTACGTTAACCCAACCAACGACGAGATCGAAGCCCTGCGCGCTGTACAGCAGCAAGAAGCTTCTGAGAAAGCTGAACTGGCAAAACTGAAAGACCTGCCAGCAATCACTCTCGATGGTCATCAGGTAGAAGTATGCGCAAACATCGGTACTGTTCGTGATGTCGACGGTGCTGAGCGCAATGGTGCAGAAGGTGTAGGTCTGTATCGTACAGAATTCCTGTTCATGGACCGTGATTCACTGCCAACTGAAGATGAGCAGTTCGCGGCGTACAAAGCTGTTGCTGAAGCCTGTGGCTCGCAAGCAGTTATCGTACGTACCATGGATATCGGTGGCGACAAAGAGCTGCCGTACATGAACTTCCCGAAAGAAGAAAACCCGTTCCTGGGCTGGCGTGCTGTGCGTATCGCAATGGATCGTAAAGAGATCCTGCATGACCAGGTACGCGCTATCCTGCGTGCTTCCGCTTTCGGTAAATTGCGCATCATGTTCCCAATGATTATCTCTGTTGAAGAAGTGCGTGCACTGAAAGCTGAGATTGAAATCATGAAGGCGCAGCTGCGTGAAGAAGGCAAAGCGTTTGACGAAACTATTGAAGTCGGTGTGATGGTTGAGACTCCGGCTGCGGCCACGATTGCTCGCCATCTGGCAAAAGAAGTCGACTTCTTTAGTATCGGTACCAATGATTTAACTCAGTACACCCTGGCAGTTGACCGTGGTAATGATATGATTTCACATCTTTACCAGCCAATGTCACCGTCCGTACTGACTCTGATTAAGCAAGTTATTGATGCTTCTCATGCAGAAGGTAAATGGACCGGTATGTGTGGTGAGCTTGCAGGCGACGAACGTGCTACACTTCTGTTGCTGGGTATGGGTCTGGACGAATTTAGTATGAGTGCCATTTCTATCCCGCGCATTAAGAAGATTATTCGTAACACGAACTTCGAAGATGCGAAGGTGTTAGCAGAGCAAGCTCTTGCTCAACCGACAACGGACGAGTTAATGATGCTGGTTAACAAGTTCATTGAAGAAAAAACAATCTGCTAATCCACCGGATGCGGCCCAATTTACTGCTTAGGAGAAGATCATGGGTTTGTTTGATAAACTGAAATCTCTGGTTTCTGATGATAAAAAAGACACCGGAACCATTGAGATTGTTGCCCCACTTTCTGGCGAAATCGTCAATATTGAAGATGTTCCAGATGTGGTGTTCGCCGAGAAGATCGTTGGTGATGGCATTGCAATTAAACCGACTGGCAACAAAATGGTTGCTCCGGTTGACGGCACCATCGGTAAAATCTTCGAAACTAACCATGCTTTCTCTATCGAATCCGATAGCGGCATTGAGCTGTTCGTTCACTTCGGTATCGATACTGTTGAACTGAAAGGCGAAGGCTTCAAGCGTATCGCAGAAGAAGGCCAGCGTGTTAAGAAAGGCGACGTAGTTATCGAGTTCGATTTGGCCCTGCTGGAAGAGAAAGCGAAGTCTACCCTGACTCCAGTTGTTATCTCCAACATGGACGAAATCAAAGAGCTGATCAAACTGACTGGTAGCGTGACTGTGGGCGAAACCCCGGTAATCCGCATCAAGAAGTAATTATTAGATACAGGATTAACCGTCCTGTATTTAAAGAAAAAAACCGGGAATGTCAGCATTCCCGGTTTTTTTTCGTCTGTCGCTAATTCGATTCTATGCGCGCAGATATTCGACTGTGTAATTCCCCGATCCTACGTTGGCAACCCCGCTGGTTCCCTGCTGTTTGAAGTCCACGTCCTGAGCTGAAAGCAGTTCTCCCAGGCTCGAAAGTTTGATGGTGGCATGCGTGTTATGCGGCACCGTAACATTTAGCGTCACTCTTTCATCCAGTACCTTCCAGCCAACCGCAATTTCGCCGTAAATAGACTGATAAGTCGCATCAACAAAAGACAAACCACCACCGATAGTCGGCTCGATAATCACATGCTTAAAGCCCGGCTCATCGACGTCAGCCTCAATTCCCGCTACAGAGCGATATAGCCACTCCCCCACCGCGCCATACGCGTAATGGTTAAACGAGTTCATATCTGCGCTCCACATTGTGCCATCGGGTTTCAGGCCATCCCAGTGCTCCCAAATGGTCGTCGCCCCAGCTTTTACTTGATATAACCAGGAAGGGAAATCCTCTTTTAGCAACAGCTCCCACGCCTCTCTTTCTCGCCCATTCTGGCTTAGTGCATGGCAAAAATAAGGTGTCCCGACAAAACCCGTAACCAAATGCCCATCATGTTCACGCAGCAGTTCAACCAGCGTATTCACCGTGCGTTCGCGGAACGGTTCCGGCACCAGGTTAAAATAGAGCGCCAGAATATGCGCAGTCTGGGTTCTCGCCGCCAGCCTGCCTGATGGCGTGAAAAATTCATCCTGAAAACGCTGGACGATTTGCTGGTGCAAGGCACTGTAGCGCTCAAAATCTTCTGTTCGATTCAACGCTTTGGCAGCCCGGCTGAATAACTCGGTGGAATGGGCAAAATAGGCCGTGCAGACAAGATCCGTCGGCGTCGCGCCAAAATAGCTCCCTTCTTTGGCATCCAGCGCCACCCAATCGCCAAATTGCAATTTATAGCGCCATATCAGGTTCTCTGAATGAGTAAGCATGAAATCCACCCAGCCTTTCATGCTCTGATACTGGTTTTCCAGAATCCGCGTATCGCCGTACATCAGGTACATCGTCCACGGATTAATCACCGCAGCATCCGCCCATGCCGCCGCAGAGTGCGTCCCACCTGCGGCCAGGTTGATATCATTCGCGCAATGCCCGGTAAGAATATCAGGCACCACATGCGGTACGCCGCCTTCTGGCGTCTGGTCATGTCTCAGATCCCTGAGCCATTTAGCGAAGAAGTTACGCGTGTGCATCAGATAGCTGGCAGTACGGCAAAATATCTGCGCATCACCGGTCCACCCCAGCCGTTCATCACGCTGCGGGCAATCGGTTGGGACATCAACAAAATTGCCTTTTAATCCCCACAAAATATTGTGGTGTAGCTGGTTTAAGTCTTCATTTGAGCAGTTGAAATGCCCGGTATGTGCCATGTCAGAATGGAGTACCAGCGCTTTGAAATTCTCAGGCAATATCTTGCCAGGGTAGCTTTCGACTTTAACGTAACGGAATCCCTGGTAAGTAAACTGAGGATGATAGACCTCCTCCGCATCGCCTTTTAAAACATACTCCACACGCTGTTTCGCAGAACGCAGATTATCGAGATAAACATTGCCCTCTGCATCCAATGTCTCGAAATGGCGCAAGATAACTTTGTCACCGAGCTTGCCACTCACTTTAAATTCGACCCAGCCACTGAGGTTTTGCCCAAAGTCGATAACCGTATCGCCTTGCGCAGTAGTGATAATGGCAACCGGCTCAAGTGTAGATATTTTTTTCACCTTGCAGGCACTCTGCGCGGTGAGCACTTTTTTATCATAAGGAATAAGGCTGACAGGCCGCCAGTAAGAGGCATCATAACCGGTATTATTCCAGCCTTCGAGCTCAAGGCTTGCGTCGCAGATTTCACCGTCATAGATTTCCGAGAACAGAATTGGTGAATCTTCCCCATGCCAGGAATCATCCGTCACAACAATCTGCTGGGTTCCATCCTGGTAGTGAATGACTAACTGGCAGATCAGTGCGGTTTGTTCACCATAATAATTTCTGTCACGGGTAAAACCCATATCGCCTTTAAACCAGCCCGCCGCTAGCTCCGCGCCAATAACGTTATCGTCACGCTGGAGTTGCTCACTCAAATCATAAGTTTGATAAAGCAGATGGTGATGATAGCTAGTCCAGCCTGGCGTCAGCACATCATCACCGACTTTTTGACCATTGAGATAGAACTGATAAAGCCCTAATGCGGAGACATGTAAATAAGCAGAAGCAACTGCACTGCCTTTATTGAGTGAAAATGGTTTTCTCACTAATGTGACTTTAGAATTATCTTTATCAGCGGAATTCTCAGCAGAAATAAAATCACCTGACCACGGGGTATCCATCATCCCGGTAATAAACTCAGCGACTGCACTCCACGGGCTTTCCTCTCCGTGGTTATCGTTAATTCTCACCCGTACAAAATAACGCGTTGAAGGATGCAGCAAAATGTCATTAATATTAACATTCGCCGAAGCATCACTATTTATCAATCCACTATCAAATAAAATAACGTCGAAATATTTATCATGACTAACCTGTAACTGATAGCAAATTTGCTTAACACTCTGTTGATCACTGGCAATTTCCCAACCGATAACCGGAAAGTTATCGACTCCCGATAAAGACAATTCATAGTCAAGCGTGATCTTTTTTACTGATAGCATAATGATATGCTCCTTAGATTACTGAATATTTATACGAGATAATTATTTTGTCTGAATGGCCTCTACGGGCAAGGTCGATGCTGTAATCTGTTTCTCGGTAATCATTTCTCCTTCGCTGGAGAATTCATTACGTTGTTGGCGATGGAAACACAACCAGCCTATAAACATACCTAATGCAACAATCGAAGTCAGAATGGTGTACAACGCCACCGGTCCGGCATCGAGTAATACCGGTGTGACAAAAGCTAATAAAGCACATGATAAACGAGCGACACCCACAATCGCGCCCTGCGCCGTTGAACGTAACATGGTCGGGAATGACTCTTGCGACCATACTTTCATAATTCCTTCAAAAGCCATACCGCTACCGGTAGCCGTAAATAAAAGGAAGCAGAACCATGATAACTGAGAGAAATTAAGCAACACCGGCATCAAGAAACCACCGGCAAAAAAGAATGCGCCAATAATAAACACCAGCATCCTTTTTGAGGTATCGACCATCTTCATAAATAACAAACCGGACAACACGCCCACCGGCATTAACAACAGGTTCCAGAGAGAATTTTCTTCAACCGTAATACCAACCACATTCACCGCGACATAAGTCCCGAATTGCCCACCGGTATTTGCCGCCAGATTGACCAGCGTATAAAAAAAGCATAATGCGACAAACGGCCATAAGTACTTCCCATGCAGCAAATCTTTAAACGATGACTTTTGTGCGCGAACGGTTGTCGCACCTTGACGGTTCTCATCACGAGCAACCAGCCACATCGGTGATTCAGGAATAGTCCAACGCAACAGCAGTAATACGGCGGCGACAATACCGACATGGAGATACATAATTTGTGCCCCCAATTGTCCCCAGCCCCCAACAACGGCTGAAACCCCCATCGTAGTAC
>NZ_JAHWLU010000100.1:0-18331 GCF_022134725.1 Buttiauxella sp. S19-1 | reverse complement strand
AGAAGTGAAACGCCGTAGCGCCGATGGTAGTGTGGGGTCTCCCCATGCGAGAGTAGGGAACTGCCAGGCTCCAATTAAGCAAAAAGCCCTGTACTGACGTACAGGGCTTTTTGCTGTCTGCGATTTATGCAATTTCCTCGTTATTTAAGCGATACAGACCACAGAAAACGCCTTTTACAGCCACAAAAAACCGATCCGGTACATACTTATGGTTGAAAAACCACCAAAGGCGCAATGCCTGGCAGGCTAACTTATGGCTAAGAATACTATCTGTATTTGGTACGATCATGATGCGGAAGCCGCTGCTCATTTTTATGCTGCGACCTTTCCAGACAGCAGCGTGGGTGCCGTCATCCCAGCGCCTGGCGACTATCCGGATGGCAAAGCTGGAGACACAATAGTTGTCGAGTTTGTGGTTGCGGGTGTGTCATGCATCGGCCTCAACGGCGGGCCGCATTTCAAACATAGTGAAGCCTTCTCCTTTCAGATATCCACCGAAGATCAGGCCGAAACGGACCGCTACTGGAATGCTATAGTCGGTAACGGCGGCCAGGAAAGCGAATGCGGTTGGTGCAAAGATAAATGGGGTGTTAGCTGGCAAATTACCCCGCGGGTACTAACCGAAGCCCTCGCCATGGGTGGGGATATCGCCAGCCGTGCATTTGGGGCGATGATGTCGATGAAGAAAATAGACGTTGCAGCTATTGAAGCGGCGATACGTGGTTGACGAACTGAACACACTGGACCTGAAGCCAGTGCGTTCCCATTCATCATAAAACGGCAAAGCCCTTGTGGCTCTAAATCTCTCGCAACAATCGAGCTGGGTTCCCTGCATAAATCCCCGGCTTAACAATATCCTTCGTCACCACACTTCCGGCACCGATCACCGCACCGCTACAGATATGTTCAGTCAGGATCGTACTACCGCTGCCGATAATCACATTATTGCCCAGCTGAATACTGACCCAGCTTTCAGGATCTGGGTTGAGCCTTCCGGAGCGGAAAAGGTCGTTGGCGAACGTTACGTTATGACCGATGAAGCAGTTTTTGCCCGTTATCACTTTCTCGCAAAGGAATGAATGTGACTGGATGCGTGTGCCCGCACCAATAATACAGTGCCTTTGAATCTCGACAAAAGGGCCGACAAATACACCATCGTGCAGGGTACATTCGTAGAGATTTGCCGGTTCGCATACTGTGACATCATCGCTGGCTGTCACATCTCTGATGCTGCTTTTTAATATTTTCATTCTTTCTCCGGGCTGCTGAAAGGTCGTATCAATTTGTCCGTTTTGTGAGCAGCTTCAAGCCTTCGAGTGTTATTCCTTTTTCTGGTAAAAGTACGCACGTTTAGCTCAAAAAACATTCAAAAACTGGCGAATACTGAGACCAGATAAAGCATATGGCCTTTCACCAGAAATGAGCTAACCAGAGGAATATGCTGATGAAAAGAGACCTACAGGCAGTAAACAATTTCGATTTTCTGGCACGTAGTTTTGCTCGTATGTATGCACTTGGGCAAGTGGTTGATATTCAGGCTGTAACCGGCAACATGAGCACCGATCAGCAGGCCTGGTTTCGGAAGCGTTACGAGCAATATTGCCAGCAAGCGACTCGGGCTCGCGAGCTTGAGTTGGAACATTAATCCCAGCGGGCCATCGGGCCCGTTTCTTTTTCAGAACGCGTTTTACTCTATTCCCACTTCCCAACTATCCTTCCCCAAAATTAATCTAAAAATATAAAAGCATTAGCGATAATTTTTAATTCTTTTATCTAATCCTCGCCATTGGAAATACTGCTCCTAACCCCGATACAGGAGCACTCATCATGGTAACAAAACGACATTCTCTCTGGCTGGCCGCTCTGGCCCTTATTGCAGCACCGGCATTCGCAGTGGATGTCACCGTCGCGTACCAAACATCTGCTGAACCCGCCAAAGTCGCGCAGGCCGATAACGCTTTCGCCAAAGATAGTGGCGCAAAAGTGGAATGGCGCAAGTTCGATAGTGGCGCGAGTGTAGTACGTGCGCTGGCGTCTGGCGATGTGCAGATTGGCAATATCGGCTCAAGCCCGCTTGCGGTGGCCGCTAGCCAAAAAGTGCCAATCGAAGTGTTCCTGCTGGCCTCGCAACTGGGTAACTCTGAAGCGCTGGTCGTGAAGAAGGGCATCACCAGCCCGAAAGATCTGATTGGCAAACGCATTGCCGTGCCGTTTATCTCCACTACACATTACAGCCTGCTTGCAGCTCTGAAACACTGGGGTATCAAACCGGGTCAGGTTGAAGTCCTTAACCTTCAGCCTCCGGCGATTATTGCCGCCTGGCAGCGCGGTGATATCGACGGGGCTTATGTCTGGGCACCAGCGGTCAACGAGCTGGAAAAAGAGGGCACCGTGCTGACCGATTCCGCGCAAGTGGGTAAATGGGGTGCACCAACGCTGGATGTCTGGGTGGTGCGTAAAGACTTTGCTAAGGCCCATCCTGAAGTTGTTGAAGCCTTTGCCAAAAGCGCTCTCGCCGCGCAGAAAAGTTATATCGATAATCCCGATGAATGGCTGAAACAGCCAGATAACCTCAGCAAACTTTCGCGCCTGAGCGGTGTGCCCGAAAGCGATGTTCCGGTGCTGGTTAAAGGCAATACCTATCTCACCGCCAGCCAGCAAACTGAGCAACTCAGCGGCCCGGTAAACAAGGCGATTGTCGACACCGCTCAGTTCCTCAAAGCGCAGGGCAAAGTCCCGGCGGTAGAGACGGATTACAGCCAGTTTGTCACCGACCGCTTCGTGAAAACACTGGCGCAGTAAGGAGTTAGCCATGTTACAGGTTTCGCATTTAAGCGCAGATTTCGATGGTAAAACCGTTCTCAACGATATCAATCTGACCGTGGATGAAGGTGAGTTACTGGTGGTTCTCGGCCCATCCGGCTGCGGGAAAACTACGCTGCTGAACCTGATAGCTGGCTTTGTTCCTTATCACTCCGGCAGCATCACGCTTGCGGGTAAGCAGGTTACCGGACCAGGCGCTGAGCGCGGTGTAGTGTTTCAGCATGAAGGTCTGCTGCCGTGGCGAACCGTGCTGGATAACGTCGCGTTCGGCCTGCAACTTGCCGGGCAACCAAAGCCAGAGCGCGAGGAAATCGCGAACGATATGCTGCGCAAAGTCGGGCTGGAAGATAAGGCGAAGCGCGCCATCTGGCAGCTTTCAGGCGGGCAGCGCCAGCGTGTGGGAATTGCTCGCGCACTGGCCACGCGTCCGCAACTGTTACTGCTCGATGAACCTTTTGGCGCGCTGGATGCATTTACTCGCGAGCAAATGCAAACCCTGCTGTTAAAGCTATGGCACGAAAGTCGCCGCCAGGTGTTGTTGATTACGCATGACATTGAAGAAGCGGTTTTCCTGGCGACCGAACTCGTGTTGCTTTCACCAGGACCGGGGCGCGTGTTGGAGCGTTTACCGCTCGATTTTGGCCGCAGGTTTGCTGAAGGTGAACCGTGCCGAAACATCAAATCCGACCCGGAATTTATCGCTAAGCGCGAGTACGTGCTGAGCCGGGTGTTTGAACAACGCGAGGGTTTTTTATGAGCATCGTTATTCAGGATAAAGCCCGTCGCAAACGGCTGGCGGTGCGCTGGCCATTCTCGCGCCAGATAACGCTCAGCCTCACAACGGTGACGGCAATCATTTTGCTGTGGTGGTGGGTGGCGGCACAGCTTTGGATAAGCCCGCTATTTTTGCCACCGCCAGGCCAGGTATTGATGAAGCTGATTAGCATCGCCGGGCCACAAGGATTTATGGATGCCACACTTTGGCAGCATCTCGCCGCCAGCCTGTTACGCATTCTCACGGCACTTTTGGCTGCGGTGCTGATTGGCATTCCGGTCGGTATTGCTATGGGGCTTAGCCCAACGGTGCGCGGCATTCTCGATCCGTTGATTGAGCTGTATCGCCCGGTGCCGCCGCTGGCTTATTTACCACTGATGGTGATTTGGTTCGGCATCGGTGAAACCTCAAAGATCTTGCTGATTTATCTGGCGATATTCGCCCCTGTTGCGATGTCGACGATGGCTGGCGTACGCGGTGCGAAACAGGTGCGCATTCGTGCTGCCGAGGCTTTGGGGGCATCACGCCTTCAGGTGGTATGGCATGTGATTTTACCCGGTGCGCTGCCGGAAATCCTCACCGGCTTTCGTATCGGGCTTGGCGTTGGCTGGTCAACGCTGGTTGCCGCGGAGCTTATCGCCGCCACGCGTGGATTAGGTTTTATGGTGCAGTCAGCCGGTGAGTTTTTGGCAACCGACGTGGTGCTGGCGGGGATCGGCGTGATTGCAGTTATTGCATTTTGTTTAGAGCTGGGTTTACGCGCCTTGCAGCGCCGCTTAACCCCATGGCATGGAGAAGGGCAATGAGTGAAAAAGTGAATGTTGTGCCGTTGGGGCCGTACATTGGTGCGCAGGTCAGTGGCGTAACTCTAAGCCGGGGTTTGACCGATAACCAGTTTGAGCAGCTTTATCACGCACTGATCCGCCATCAGGTGTTGTTCCTGCGCGACCAGCCGATTACCCCTGCACAACAGCGAGCGCTGGCGCAGCGGTTTGGCGACCTGCATATCCACCCGGTTTACCCGCATGCGGAAGGGGTGGAAGAGATTATTGTGCTGGATACGCATAACGATAATCCGCCGGATAACGACAACTGGCACACCGACGTGACCTTTATTGAAACGCCGCCTGCCGGGGCGGTTCTGGCGGCAAAGCTTATTCCTGAAACGGGTGGTGACACCTTGTGGACCAGCGGTATTGCGGCGTACGAGGCGCTTTCAGAACCGTTTAAGCGTTTATTGTCTGGACTGCGGGCAGAGCATGACTTCAGGAAGTCATTCCCGGAATATAAACATTTGAGAAGCGAAGAGGAACATCAGCGCTGGCGCGAAGCGGTCGTTAAAAATCCCCCGTTGCTGCATCCGGTGATTCGCACCCATCCGGTCAGCGGCAAGCAGGCATTGTTTGTTAATGAGGGGTTTACGACGCGAATTGTCGATATCTCGCAAAAAGAAAGCGATGCACTGCTCGCATTCCTGTTCGCGCATATTACAAAACCGGAGTTCCAGGTGCGCTGGCGTTGGCAGGAAAACGACATTGCTCTCTGGGATAACCGCGTCACACAGCATTATGCTAACGCGGATTATCTGCCAGCGCGGCGCATTATGCACCGTGCGACGGTTCTGGGGGACAAACCTTTCTGGCGGGGTTAATGGGTTGCAGTGATTTGTCGGCTTGTAGGTCGGATAAGCGCTAGCGCCATCCGACACAATTACTTCACCCGCACTTTTGCCGCTACCAATAGCGCAGTCAGTAGCATCAAACTGCCAGATAACACCAGCGGCGAGAATATGCCGAGGTTATCAAGCGCGAGCCCGCCAATTGCTGCGCCGCAGGTGTTGGCCAACTGGATCACTGCGACCTGAATAGATCCCGCTTTTTCAGCTTGATCCGCCAGTGATCGGGTGATCCACGTGGACCATCCCACCGGAATAAGCGCGAAGGCAAAGCCCCAAATTATGGCGATCGCCGAGGCAACAATCTTATCCGATCCCCACAACACCAGTGTTAAGGCGCTAAGCGCCAGTATCAGCGGGGCGCAGGTCAGCGCCAGCTTGAGCGAGCGCTTCAGGAAAACGGCAGAAAGCGAAGTCCCGACAAAACTGGCGATCCCGAAGCTCAGTAGCACCAGTGTCAGGCCGTCGACGTCGAATCCGGCTAGCGTCATATAAACCGGGCGAATATAAGTGAAGAAGGCAAACTGCCCGGCGAAGGCGGTAAAAATCGCAGCCATCCCAGCCAAAACGCCAGGGCGTTTAAGCAGGACAAACATGTTTTGCTTGTGCTGGGTTGATTCACCCGGTAGCGATGGTAGCGCTTTCCACACCCAAATAATGCACACCACGCCCATCAGCGCCGCGCCATTAAAGACGTTGCGCCAGCCAATAATCCCACCTAAAAAACTGCCTAACGGCGCGGCAATCACTAGTGCGATAGACACTGCGCCAAAGATAACCGACAACGCTTTTGGCACCGTTCGAGCCGGGACCAGGCGCATGGTTAATGAAGCGGACATCGCCCAGAAACCACCCAGCGCAACGCCCAGACAGGCTCGGCCCATCAGCAGCATCGTAAAGTTGCTCGCAAAGGAAACCAGCAGGCAGGAGAGAGTAAGCAGAATGGCAAACAGGAACACTACGTAGCGGCGATCGGTTGAGCGGATAATACTGGTCACAAACAGGCTTGCGAACATGGCGACGAAGGCAGTAACGGTAACGGACTGCCCCGCGACACCTTCAGAAATGCCTAATTCCTGCGCCATCGGCGTCAGCAAACTGACCGGTAAAAACTCCACGGTGATCAGGCATGCGACGCAGAATGCCACGGCAAATACCGCCGACCAATTAGGCCGCGCGACGACCCTCGGTTCGATTGTTCCTTCAATATGCTCACTCATTTCGTCACCTGGCGTCGTTACTGCGATAAAGCCGCGTAGTGTAACACCATTAGTGTGACGAACTTAACATTTTGGCAACTTGATCGAGGGTTCTAGAAATCGAGCTCAAGTGCGAAACAGAGGTAGGCCATCAATGGTGCGCAATGCTGAAACTGTTCGGCACAAAAGCTGATGGCACCAGGCTTACACAACTCTTCGAAATCGATATTTTTGACGGCGATAAAATCTTTGCGCTTCAATTCTGTTAGCAGGGGATGCGTCTTATCAAAACCCTTTGGCGGGCGACTTAAGCTATCGCCATCCATGATAAATCCCTGGTTTTGCAAGGTCTGCAACGCCTTCCGATAAGCATTTGGATTTTCATCTATACACATGCGAATGGCATTCAGGGCTTTAGATTCTGGGTGCCAAATCCCGGCCGCAATAAAACAACCTTCCGGGGCAATATGAACATAGAGCCCAGGAGCATGGACATCTTTCCCCTGGAAATGACGAAATTGAATGCCGACATTGGTTTTATAAGGCGTTTTGTCTTTGCTAAAACGACTGTCGCGCTGAGGGCGCATCAGACTACCCCCCACTTTTTTCGGCACGGCGGTCAGTTTGGACGATATGGCCAGAATGCCAGGCTGCATCTGTTCGATAAAACGTAGAGCAGGGCTTCTGACGTTATTTTCGTATTCATCCTGATGGTCTTTAAACCAATCGCGTGAATTGTTTTGTGCGAGCTTATTCAGGAATTGCAGGCTTTCTGGGCTAAACGGTGCTTTTGACGATACCGGAGCGCTTGGGGTTTTAGGTGTTTGAGTCGCCATTATCGATGAACCCTTATAAATACTTATAGAGCGGGCGCCGGCGGTAGTGATCTTAACGGAATATGAGACAAATCATCGACGCCAGCCAAGAGGTTGTTAAAGAGGGTAGCAAGTCTGTCAGCTTAGGGCGAGGCCACCAGCCGTTTATTGGGCTGGTGGGTTTAATCAAAGCACTGGAAACCGAACATTATCTAAACTGGATGAGCTAGACGGTGACTTTGCGGCGGGGCTCGCTGGTGCGTTGCTGCGTTTGCCACTTGTCTGCCAGACCGACCTGAGCATTGGACGGCGCAAGCATCGAATGACCACGAATCAGATCAGCCGCGCGCTCTGCCAGCATGATAGTCGGCGCATTCAGGTTGCCGTTAGGTTCTGTTGGGAATACGGATGAATCAATTACGCGTAGCCCTTGTAGGCCGTGCACGCGCAATTCAGAATCGACGACAGCCAAATCGTCCTCACCCATCCGGCAAGAACCACATGGATGCATTGTACTTTCCATGTTGGCACGCACAAAAGCATCAATTTCTTCGTCAGTTTTCACGTTCGGGCCGGGGGCAAGTTCCACGCCACGAAATTTGTCCATGGCAGGCTGACCGATAATCTCGCGTGTCAGGCGCACGCAACGGCGAAAACCTTCACGGTCCTCTTCCCGCTCCAAATAGTTAAAACGGATTTCAGGATGTTCATACGGATTGGCAGATCGCACCCGTACATAACCACGACTTTTCGGCTTATTTGGCCCTGTCAGTACCATGAAACCGTGTCCCTTGAACGGCTTGTCACCGTCGTAACGCATCGCCGCGGGTAAAAAATGGAACTGGATATCTGGCCATTGCAATCCTTTCTCTGAGCGGATGAAACCACCCGCCTCAAAATGGTTGCTCGCACCCAGACCATCTTTGAAGAGTAACCAGCGCAACCCAATCAGTGCCTTAGGGAGCAACCCCATTTTGCTGTTAAGAGAAACGGGTTCCTTACATTCAAATTGAATGTAAATCTCAGAGTGATCTTGTAAGTTTTCCCCAACACCGGGTAGGTCGTGTTTCACTTCAATACCGGCTTGACGCAATACTTCGGCTGGGCCGATGCCTGAACGCTGCAAGAGATGGGGGGAACCGATCGGACCTGAAGAAACCAACACCTCACGGGTGCAGCGCACGGTGTGTATTTCCCCGCCGTGTTCATATTCGACGCCCACCACACGCTTACCTTCCAGTACTAGTTTACGCGTCATTGCATTGGTGATGACGGTCAGGTTGGGTCGTTCCATGGCAGGACGTAAATAGGCATTAGCGGTGGACCATCGCACACCATTCTTGACCGTCATATGCATTGCGCCAAAGCCTTCCTGCATGTAACCGTTGGTATCGTCGGTCTTTATGTAGCCCGCCTGTGTACCAGCCTCTACCCAGGCCCCATAAAGTGGGTTTTGCATATTGTTGCCGTTGTTAGTGCTGAGCGGGCCTTCTGAACCGCGGTAGTCGTCGCCACCAAACTTGAAATTCTCTGCTTTGCGAAAATAGGGCAGGCAGTTGCGATAACCCCAATTTTTGGCACCTAACGACTCCCATTCATCAAAGTCGCACGCATGGCCACGGATGTAGACCAGGCCATTGATGGACGACGAACCGCCAAGCACTTTTCCACGTGGGCAGTGCAGGCGACGCCCATCCAGATGTGGCTCGGGTTCCGTTTCGTAGTGCCAGTTATATTTTTTAGTGTTCATCGGTATTGAGAACGCGCTGGGCATCTGGATGATAATGCTTTTATCGCTGCCGCCGAACTCAATCACCAGCACACTTACACTTGAATCTTCGGTCAGACGATTTGCCAGCACGCAACCCGCTGATCCGGCACCCACGATGATATAGTCAAATTGTTTGGTAGACATATTGCTCTTGCTCCATTCATGTTCTGGACAACAACCTCAGACGCGTCATTTATTCCCGGTGGTGTACTCCGGCATATTGATTTCGATTTGCGCGATCACCGCTTCTTCGTGATGTAGGTTCAGCGAACGACAAGACAGGTAGTAGACGATGCTGGATACGATAAGCCCCACCAGCCAGGCCAGATCAACGCTACCCATTGCACGTGCTATCGGGCCGACATACACCTCGCGACTCCCTTCAAAGATGCAGAAGAATGGGACCATCGCCATGAAACCCACCATGTAGGAGAGCAAACCACGAGCTCCCCAGCGGCCATAGAGGTTGCCGTGTGGCAAGAAGAAGTGTGGGATGGCATAGCGTCCTTTGCGCACAAAGAAATAGTCTGTGAGGTTGACTGCTGTCCATGGCACAAGGAAGTACAACATCACAACCAGATAGATGTTGAGCACCGACAAGCCAGAGCCGGAGTTGTAGATACTCATTGCTACACCCAATTGTAGGAACACGACTAAGAAGATCGCCACAATGCGGGTTTTGGCAGTCGGTTCAATCTTCCTGAAGGAATCCACACTGGTTATGGCCGTGAGTTTGGCGCTGTAAATGTTCATCGCAATAACAGGCAGGAAGGCCAGAATGGTGATAGCCACCATAAAGGTACCCAGATGTGGAGCAAAGCCGGTGCCAACAGTATTGAGTGCCACCAGTACATCAGTCGCATGCAGATGGGCAGCCAACCAGCCACCTACTGAGATCATCCAGGCACCTGATAGCGATGCGCCCAGAAATACCGCCGTGATAAGCTTGCTGCTTGAGGTATTTTTAGGCAGATAGCGCGAATAGTCGGACACATACGGCGCGTAGGCTATGTTGTAACTGGCGGCGGCAGCAAACTGTGCAATAAATCCTGTCCAGTTGAAGCCCAGCGGTGCTTCCTGCACCGCCCCTTCAACTACTGGAGCATCATGAACCCAGCCCATCAGCACCGCCAGAGTGACCAGTCCATACAAAGGCAACGATAGATACAGCGACCATTTGAAGGTTTTGTGCATCCAGTCGTGGCCGAGTATGGCCAGAATGGTAGCGGGAACAGTCACTGCCAGCGCAACCTGCAAAGGATCCCAACTGAACAGTGTTTTCAGCCCCTGCATCATCAGCACCAGGTTGACGATATTAAAGCCCGCGAACACAAACAGTGTCGCTATCAAGACCAGCACCACGCCACGATAACCAAATTGTGCGCGTGACTGGATCATCTGTGGTAGCCCCAGGTGTGGCCCTTGTGAGCCATGGAAAGCCATAAACAACGTACCGAACATGATGCCCAGAGTGCCAGCAATCGTGGTCCACAGTGCATCAAGACCGACACTCGGACCAACAAAGCCAATAGTCATAGTGAAGAAGGTAAAGTTGCCGACGAACCAGAATGGCCCCTGGCTTGAGAGTTTATCGGTACGCTCTTGTTCTGGTACAAAATCGATCGAGCGTCCTTCAATAGGGCTTTGATCGTTGCTGGTGGCTTTCACTGCTGTTGATTCTGTTTGCATAAAATACCCCGTACTCGATAAGGGTGAAGCAATAAGAATTCATTAAGCCAGGTAGTAACCGGCTCACTAGTTCAGTGTGTTGTGCGCTATCTGGCCACTTCCGAACAGCAGCGGCTTGCTTCGGAAGTGGCTGGCGAGTCGGACTATGAAGGCAAGGTGATCCACACCGTTTTGGTTTCCATCAGGTGGTCAAGCTGCTCAGGGCCCAGATCTTTACCAAAACCAGAATCTTTGAAACCACCGAATGGCAGTGCCGGGTCGATGGTGCTGTGCGCATTGACATACACCGAGCCGGCATGTAGCTGGGGAATTAGCGTGTGTACGCGGGCCAGGTCGTTTGAATAAATAGCGGCAGCCAGGCCAAACGGTGAATCGTTGGCGAGCTCAATTGCCTCTTCGACTGTATCGAACGGGGCGGTCACTAGCACCGGGCCGAAGATCTCTTCCTGTACGATACGCATATCGTTGCGGCAGTGAGCAAAGATGGTTGGCTCAACGAAGAAACCCTCTTCTTGCTGAGGACGACCACCGTAGTAAAGTGTCGCACCTTCGCGCACGCCAGCATCAATGTAAGACAGTACCGAGTCCTTCTGCCTGGCCGATACTAGTGGGCTGATGAAACACTCCCGATCCAGACCTGGCGCAATCTTCAGCGTCGAGGTGTAGTCGGCAAGTGCCGTCAAAAAGCGATCGTAGATACTGCGGTGAATATAGGCTCGGGTACCGGCATCGCACACTTGGCCAGAGTTAAAGAACACACCGTTGGCGACCGCCTGAGCTGCGGCGGGGATATCGGCATCTTCTAGTACCAGAACGGGAGATTTGCCTCCCAATTCAAGGGTGACACGCTTGATGTTCTCGACGGCGGTATGCCCGACTTCACGACCAACAGGGGTGGAGCCGGTAAAGGTTACCTTGTCGATCCCCGGGTGGCTGGCCATGGCTGCGCCAATCACATGGCCATGCCCGGTGATGATATTGATAACGCCGTCAGGAATACCAGCTTCCTGTACTAATTCAGCAAAGCGCAGCGTCGACAATGATGTTAGTTCAGCGGGTTTAATCACGGCCGTACAGCCTACCGCTAGTGCGGCCGCCAGTTTCCATGCCATGGTTTGCAGTGGGAAGTTCCATGGCACAATAGCGGCAACGACACCGATCGGTTCTTTGCGGGTATATGCCAGATAATTGCCCGGCAGGGATGGCTCGACAGTGCGACCATGCAGCTTAGAGGCCCAGCCAGCGAAATAGCGGAAGGTGTCGATGGTGCCCTGGATATCGACGTCACGCGCTTGCGATACCGATTTCCCCATATCAATTGATTCGATCTCAGCCAGTTCATCGGCGTTGGCTTCTATCAGGTCGGCCAGGCGGTGCATCAGGCGCTCGCGTTCCAGTGGCTTCAGGCGACGCCATTCACCGTGGTCAAACTGGTAGCGGGCCGCAGCTACTGCTCGGTCCAGGTCAGTGGTCGTTGCGAGCGGAATCGACGTCAACTGGCCCTGGGTGGACGGCTCAGTGACGGCACTGACTTCTCCTTCGCTACCGTCAACCCACTGGCCACCGATAAACATTTTCTGCGGTTTGGCCAAAAAGCGTCGCGTTGCCTCGGAAATACCGTATTGGTCGAGATAGTGTTTTACTGTTGCATCCATTTGATCATCCTCTCTTTATAGTTCTCAGCGAGACATCGCCTGCTTACGCTCGTAGAAAATGAAACCAATGCTGTTCATCAGCAGTTGGGCGGCCAGAATTGAGGTCACACCAGTGGGATCGTAGGCAGGGGCTACTTCGACCAAATCCATCCCGATAATGTTTCCACCGCTGCGTTTGGCCAATGCCTGAATGATTTCCAGGACCTCGTAGTACTGGAATCCGCCGTGGCTTGGCGTACCGGTACCTGGTGCAATAGAGGGGTCGAAACCGTCGATATCGATAGTGAGATAGTAGTTACAACCCTCAGGTATTTGCGCTAGTACAGCCTCAGTGCCTAAACGGCGCACGTCACGCACTGACAGGATGTTCGAACCTGCTGCGCGGGCTGCGTCGTAGTCGCTGCGGTTGGATGAGGAGACATTCCTGATGCCAAGCTGTGTCATGCCGACGATATGGTCCATTTCTGATGCACGGCGTAGTGGGCTGCCATGGCCATAGCGCACGCCGTGACGTTCATCGACAAAGTCGAGGTGGGCGTCAAAGTGAACGATGTGAATCGGTCCTCGTCCTGCATATGCCTTGATGACAGGTGCGTGAATCGAATGGTCACCCCCCAGCACCACCGGCATGGCGCCGGAGGCAAGAATTTTTCGTACTGCAAGCTCGATGTTTGCGTTACTACTGACCATGTCGGTATGCACGATGTCAGCATCACCCACATCGACCATGCGTACCTGATCTTGTGTCAGGTAGAGCGCATCATCTTCATGGTCATAAGCACCGGCATGACCAAATGAAAACAAAGTAGATGCCTCGCGAATACCGCGTGGCCCAAAACGGGATCCTGCGCGCCATTGGGTCCCCATATCATTTGGGGCTCCAAGAATCGCCACGTCGGCATCAATCTCTTCCCAGTTGAGGCATACCGGCGATTTGGCAAAAGTACAATGCCCGACAAACGGTAAGTTTAATCGTCCAGTCTCATAGTTATTGTTCCCCATTTTCTCTCCCCATCTGTGGATTTTCTGATGAACGGCAGGCACTTGTTTATTTGCCTTAACAATGACTATGGTCAACAATTTGCAGTATAAAAATAGAAAACATCAGATGTTCATATCGGCATTTCCGAAGCAATGCGTAAGAGGAAAGAGAAGTGAATCAACTGCACAATATTGACCTAAAGCTACTGAGAATTTTCATGACAATTGTGAAATGCAATGGCTTTTCGGCCGCTCAGGCAGCCCTGAATGTCAGTCAGTCCACTATTAGTGAACAGATGACCAGCCTTGAGACACGGCTTGGTGTCAAATTGTGTGAACGGGGACGAAGTGGCTTTCGGCTTACTGAACATGGCGCGGCGACTTACGAGGCAGCACAACGCTTGTTATTGGCAGTAGACACCTTTTGTATGGATACCTCAGCGCTCAAGCGACATATATCGGGCAGACTTTATGTGGGCATCATCGACAATACCGTTACCGATAGTGGCAGCGTTCTGTCACGCACTTTGCGACAGTTCGTATCGCTTGGGCATGATGTGCAACTGGATATCTACATTGGTACACCAGCCGAGTTGGAGGAACGCGTATTGGATGGACGACTGCACGTCGCCATAGGACATTTTCCATTCGAGGTGGCGGGGTTGGCCTATACGCAGGTATACGATGAGGAGGATGGCTTGTACTGCAGTTGCTACCATCCGCTTTTCAATAACCAGGCAGAGGGTGATGGCCTGATTGCAGCGGTCCGTGATAGTCAAATTGTGGCGCGTGGCTTCCTGCAACAACGCGATCTGCAATTGCTCAAATCAGGTAGTGCAGCGGCGACTGTAGACAATGTTGAGGCGCAGGCCATTCTCATTTTGACCGGGGCTTACATCGGATTCCTTCCTATACATTACGCCCGCCAATGGGTTGATTCCGGTCATATGCGCCAGATTGTGCCGCAGCAATTTGGCTCTAAATGGCCGTTTTCTTCTGTCACAAAACGTACAGCAACACAACCGACGATTCTTCGTGTATTTATGGAATCGTTGATGAGTAATTGTAATCCCACTTTAGCCTGACAATGCTTTGTTGATTGGGTTGGTTTTGTTGAGAGTTATGTACAGAGACTACCAGCGGTCATCGGTTGTCGTACCTTAATAGCAAAGATTCGAATATCTGTTGATATGTTTGGTGGCCCTTACCGAGCAACGTGCTGCTAGTATTGATAAAGCGATCCCATTGACTACAGACCCGAGTGTTATAGAGGCTAATGCTTTGATGGCAACAGCGCTGGCGACACAAATTAAAGTCGTGAGTGAAATCATCAAAACCTATGACGAACGAATCGAAACGTTGTTTGACACATTGCCAGATGCGGGGCTGTTCAAATCACTTCCGGGCATGGGGCCGTGTATGGGCCCACGGATGCTTGCTGCACTGGGTGATAACCGTGACCGGTTTAACAGCGCTGAAGAAATTCAAAACTACGCTGGCATCGCACCAGTAACCGAGCGAAGCGGCCAAAAATCCTGGGTTCACTAGCGATGGCAATGTGCGAAGTTCGTCCGGCAGACATTCGTGGAATGGATTGTGAAGACGGTTAACTCGCCATATTGGGCCAGACTGTATTATCAGGGCCATCGAGAAAAGGGAAAATCTCATCAATCCGCGATACGGGCTCTGGCATTTAAATGGATAAGAATCATTTACCGCTGCTGGAAGACCAGAACTCGCTACGACGAAGCGAAATATTTGCAGTGCCATAAAGCTTGTTGAATGTCTCAGGGCGTGATGTGGCAATTGAGTAAAGTCATAAGATCCAGGTATTCGCACTGGATTGGAGTGTACTTGCCGTTCTGCAGATGTCTTGTAAGAGGGTTGCCCCATAGAACAAAGGCACCGGTGCTGGTGCCTTTCTTTTCATAACGCCTCTGTTATGACCCAATATTTCCCGCAAAATTTTAGGCGGTTCAGTTGGTTATTTCATGGCTAAGGATAAGGCTGGCTCCAGGCGATGCACTCCTTTTGGGGTGTAACCCAGTGAAAAACTTAAGTCACATAAATCGGCTAATATATAGATAATGCTTAGCCACATCTCTGTGCCTTGTAAACCAGTGTCCTGCTGCTGTGATAACTGGAATGCGAAACCTCGCCCAGGAACCCAGAATTTCAGGACTTCGTTGAGCATATTCTTTGCCCAATTGCAGATCTCCACACGCCGGTAGTCAGTTTGTTTAAGACAGAGCCATAAAGGATGAGCGACATCCAATACGTTGCATGCATTGAGAGTCTCCGCACTAAAGAACCGGAGATCCCTGCTGTGAACCAGCACGGTATCAATGCTTCGCTCCGGGTAAGGTAAGGGAATATTGAACTGAGCAAAGCTCCCTCGGGTTAGCCGATAAAAACCATTTACCGGCTGCAACCAACCTTCTTCAGTGGTGGGTAACCCCCACAGACCGGAGTTTATATCACAATGGATCGACAACCAGCCAAACAGATCATCGGGACGTTTTCCTGAGCCAAACATCTTTATGTTAAGGTAAAGACCTGTGGCATAGCAGTCAATCCAGTCCCCCCCACCCCAGGCATTGTTTTCCCATGGCAGATTATTCAACTGCTTAAACAAGGTTACTGAATCCATGTTCTCAATAACGGCTACTTGATGTAGCAACTCGGATCCGAGTGTTTCAAGCGCGTATCCTACAGCAAGAAGATGGTAACGGGAGAGAGAATCAGATAACTGTTCAGGCTGGTCATCCAAGCCTGGAGGCGAGTGCGGGTCGGGCAACAATCCGGTTTGGTCATCCTGGAATTGTTGTAATTTATTAATCAATTCCGCTTGTGTCCAACCTGGTGGCAAACTATTGAACATCGCTGCAATCTCCACAGCATCACAGTACGCTCTGATAGTCTGCTTGTGTCCAGGTCGGTCCAGAAACAGCTTCTGTTGCTCTGTTGTCTCGGAGTAAAACTCCAGCAGATGGATAAACTGCTCCTTCACCTGCTTGCCGAAGTCAGACAGTTTCTGCGACAACAACCCACATGGTTGCATATCTTCTATCTCTCTCATTGTCGAAAATTTAACTTGTGCATTAATGCCTGAGGATGCCATTTTGACGAAATCTCCGACCATACCGGTCATTTACGGCTACGAATGATCCTGGCCGGATTACCGCCGACAATACTGTAAGCAGGGATATCTTTGGTAACGATTGCTCCTGCAGCAACAATGCTGTGGGAACCGATTTTCACACCGTCCAGAATTACGGCATTGGCCCCAATCCATACATCGTCTCCAATAATGATCCCTTTGGTAGTCAAAGGCTGTTGGAAGATGGGTATATCAATGGATTCATATCCGTGATTAAACCCATAGATGCTCGCATGTGATGCAATCCTTACACCATTTCCCATGGTAATATCGCCTGACAGAATACTGTAGCTATTGAGAGAGCAGTCACTGCCCATGATGAGCCGTGCGCTGCGTACAATTGCCCCTCCTGCAATGTAACTCCGATCCCCCATTATCAGCTTATCCGGCAAAACAATCGCCAGAGGCGAGACATAACAAAGCTCACCGAAAGTACAGTCGTAATCGACGGAAAGCTGCTGTTGATGTACTGCTTGCTCCTTCTTTTCCTGGCTGTTGGGGCCAATCCAGGGCATATAATCTAGCGCCTTAAGCGGGCGGGATGTTGGTTCAGTCATCACTGTTTTCCTTAAAAAACCGTTCTTGATGACCTGAGTGTAGCAATGTAGTAATCACTGAGGTATGGCATAATAAACACGTTTGGCTTGTCAAAAACGCTTCAGGTAAATCAGAGTTACGTGGGAGGAAACCAATGGATAGTATTGTGCAGAATCTGACCATAGATATTCATTGGATCCACGATAAGATCACATTCCCTCAATGGAAGGATGTCCGCCAGAATATCAATGTACATAGTTTTTACTGGATTCAGGAAGGTCGAGGGATATTCCGTACGGACGAAGACCATCCAGTATCGCCGGGAATGATGTTCTATCTGCGGCCAGGTCTGTCGATGGAAATGCATTGCGGCAGTGAGGAGCCTTTGCGAATAAAGATGATCTTACTGTCTCTCTATACTTTATCACCCTCTGCCGTTAACCAGGGAACGGTAAAGCCACTGGAGGCTTTACCCCTCCAGTTCATACTGAAACCAGAAGGAGAAGCGGGTAAACGGCTTGGATATTTATTTCAGAGCATTGTTGCTGACTGGGTTCCTGGAAGTACCGGGAGCCAGTTGATGACCCAATCTCTTATCTATGAGCTCATATATGAATTGCTTCAGGCTCAGGTAAGTATCCACCCCGAGGGGAGACAAGGTTATACGCTATTTTTACAGATTAAGGATGATCTTGAACGTCGCTACAGTAAACCGCTATTGATAAGTGAATTAGCGGTACGTTACGGAATTTCTTCCTCATATTTACGAAGTATTTTTCAGCAGTATTTGCACAAAAGTCCCAAAGGCTATTTGAGTGAGATCCGCTATGAGCACGCTAAGAAGTTACTTCTATACACACAACTAAACCTGAAGGAGATAGCAACTGTCTGTGGCTACAGCGACGAATTTCACTTTAGCAAAAGCTTCAAAAAACATTGCGGGCAACCACCATCAGTACTGCGAATCCGGGATAACCCTGCTAAAACGGATCCGGACTAAACACCTCATAGTGGATGTTTGGGTCAAGTATCCAAAGCGTTGATGGCCGGTAGAATGCTTGCTTTTTTGGGGTACTTTGATCTTACCCAGCAATAGTGGACACGCGACTAAGTGAGTAAATTCTCAATCAGAGGTGATGTGATGGACGCCCCTTCCCAGCCTAAGTTCTGCCACACTTATGCTGAATGTCTATTCGCAGAGGAACAACATCATGAACTCGATAAAAGTTGTCGGGATCGATTTAGCTAAGT